>CAIMMA010000634.1 GCA_903842475.1 uncultured bacterium | reverse complement strand
TGTGAAAAACCGGCACATTGCCAAGTGGGACAAGGCGGACACTACGCAATCCTGCCGCCACCCAAAAAACTATATCGACATTTGAACAACGGTCGTAGCAGACTGCCCAAACCGTAAAAAAGGAACGAAATAAACATGAGCAAGAATGTGAAGGTTGGTGTCATAGGAGTTGGTTATCTCGGTCGTTTTCACGCCCACAAATATGCCGCCATGGAGGATGTTGAATTAGTCGGCGTAGCCGATGCCGACCCTGAACGGGCACAAGTGGTGGCAGACGAGTGCGGCACGCGTGCTTTTAGCGATTACCGCGAGTTAATCGCCCAGGTCGATGCAGTTTCCATTGCTGTGCCGACCCCCCTCCACCACGAAGTCGCCAAGACCTGCCTGCTGCACAAGGTCGATGTCATGGTGGAAAAGCCGATCACCACCACCTTGCCCCAGGCCGACGACCTGATCGAACTGGCCAAGCAGCACCAGCGCATCCTCCAGGTGGGCCACCTGGAACGATTCAACCCGGCAGTCCTGGCCATGCAACCCCTGCTCACTCATCCTCTGTTTATCGAGGCCCATCGCATCGCTGTGTTCAAAGAGCGGGGAACAGATGTGGACGTGGTGCTTGACCTGATGATCCATGATATCGACATCATCCTTTCCATTGTTAAATCGCCGATCGTCTCCATCTTAACTGCCGGCGCACCGGTGATCACCAAGCTGACAGACATCGCCAACGCTCGGCTGATATTTGCTAATGGCTGCACTGCCAACATCACGGTCAGCCGCATCTCCATGGAAAACATGCGGCGAATGCGCATCTTCCAACCCGGACAGTACCTGTCAGTGGATTTTGGCAAAAAAGAGATTATGGCGGTGCGGTTGCAACCCGGTAAGAACGGAGGGAATCCGGTACCGGAGATCACCAAATCATCCTTTCAGGACCAAGACGCACTGGAACTGGAGCTGCGCGATTTTATCCACCACGTTCGTGAACGCAGTCAACCGGCTGTGGCCGGCGAAGAGGGACGGCGTGCCTTGGACGTGGCCCTCCAGGTGGTTGAGCAAATTCACAATGACCGGCAACGGATCGAACAAATTTTGATCGATGAAGGACAAGGCGACCTGCTGGCCTTCTTGTCACCCAACTGATCGCCGATCATTTAATGGACAACCACAACGAACATGGACCTGGCCGCGAGGTGATGATCGTGGCCGGCGAGGCTTCAGGGGATATGCACGGCGCCAATTTGGTCCGGGCCATGCTGGCACGGGATCCCGCTCTGCGTTTTTGCGGCATGGGCAGCAAGGAATTGCAGCGTGCCGGGGTAGAACTGCTCTACGATGCGGCCAAGCTGGCAGTGGTTGGAGCAATTGAGGTGCTCAGCCACCTGGGTGACATCCTCCGAGCCCGCCGCGCCCTGATTGAGCGCTTGCAGCAGCGCCGCCCTGGCCTGCTTATTCTTATCGATTATCCCGACTTCAACCTGCTGCTGGCAAAAAAGGCCAAGAAGCTCGGTATCCCTATTTTCTACTACATCAGCCCCCA
>CAIMMA010000633.1 GCA_903842475.1 uncultured bacterium | reverse complement strand
GTGTACCGATTGGCAGACACTGTGAGTTAAGGTCATATTTTTCAATGACTGCGCGCCTGGGTCCTTCTTCCGCGATGTTCTGCTCCGAACCAATCGTCAAAAATAGTGACTTCATATCAGAGCCAAACAGAATATTCCGAGTCCAATGATTACGGTATCCCATGTTGGGAATATCTGGGATAACGACCTCAGGTTCACCAACCGCCTCGGTTTGACCGCTCTGGTACTTCCATCGCACAACAGAACCAGTATTGGCAACATAGACATACCCATATCCAAACTGAATCCCAAAAGGCATGTCCAACTGAGTCGTCCAAGTGGATCGCTTCTGAGGAATACCTTGTCGATCGAATCCAGAAAGCACTATCACATCGTGCGGATGGCTTGGTACCTTCCTCTCAACTCGAGTGAGTACCACAAAAATATCTCCATTCGGTGCCACTGCCATCATTCGCGGCTGGCGCAAATTATCTGCATAAAGGTCAACCGCATAACCTTTTGGAACTTTGAGAAAAGGCTTAGTAGTCGAAACCAAAGTCGGAACCAATATGGTGCTCTTACTGATGGGCGGCAAATTTCTAGCGGAAACTTGTTGTCCAACAAACCCAATCATCAAAACCATAGAACCTATCATTTTCTACATCCTCTATCAGCGTTTATCCGATTTCAGTTCTCTCGCTTGTCTCAAGAAGATTATCAGTTGTCAGGCTCGGATAATAGAAAGCAATTCCTGAGTCTTCGCAACCATCAATTCGTGGTCACCCTGTGTTTCAACATTCAAACGAATGACTGGTTCGGTATTTGACCCCCGCAAGTTAAATCTCCACGTAGGGTATTCAATCGAAAGACCATCAATACGAGAAATCTCACCACCCTCGGCATACTTTGCCTCAACCGCCGCAAGCACAGATTTCACGTCGTGCACTTCCGAATTAACCTCGCCTGAACAAGGATAATTCTTAACCATCTGACCCACCAACTCTCCAAGAGACAGCCCAGTTTCCGAAATCAACCGAGCAACCAACAAGAAGGGAATCATGCCACTATCGCAATACCAGTGAGACTTGAAATAGTGATGAGCACTCATTTCACCGCCATACTCGGCATCCTCAGATCGCATCTTCTCTTTTATAAAAGCATGCCCGCTCTTGCAAAGAATGGCTCGACCATTCAGTTCCTTCACGATGTCCAAAGTGTTCCAAGTCAAACGGGGATCGTAAACAATTCCAAGACCTGGAGTCACCCGCAGCATGGACTGAGCAATGAGTCCGACAATGTAGTAGCCCTCAATAAAATTCGCCTTTTCGTCAAAGAAGAAACATCGATCGTAATCCCCGTCCCAAGAAACTCCAAAATCATAGTTACTCTCCTTCATCAAGGCAATCGCACCTGCTCGAGACTCTTCAAGAATCGGGTTGGGAACCCCGTTCGGAAAGTGTCCATCAGGTTCAAAAAGTCGGTTTGTAGTTTCAAATGGCAGATGGGGTAACAGCTTCTCCAAAGCAACACCCGCTGCACCATTGCCGACATC
>CAIMMA010000632.1 GCA_903842475.1 uncultured bacterium | reverse complement strand
CTGGCAGCCGAAGCTGGTGCCGATGCAGCAAAGTTTCAGCATTTTCGTGCTTCCAAAATCGTGAGCAAAATGGGTTTTGAGCTGCTGAGCCAGCAGATGTCTCATCAATCCAAGTGGAAGAAATCCGTCTATGAAGTTTATCAATCGGCATCGGTTCCTTGGGAATGGACTGAGACATTGAAAAAAGCCTGTGATGATGCCAAGATACATTTTTTTTCTTCTCCTTACGATCAGGAAGCGGTGGACATGCTTGATCCGCATGTGCCAGCCTACAAGATTGGTTCGGGGGATATTACCTGGATTGAGCAATTGGAGTACATTGCACACAAAGGTAAGCCAATCTTGCTGGCGACAGGCGCATCCGATATAGGCGAAGTGCAACGAGCGGTGGATGTAATATTTCGGATTAACCCAAATTTGCTACTGATGCAATGCAACACAAACTATACTGGTAATATCGAGAACTTTCGCTATGTCCAGTTGAATGTTTTGCGTACCTATGCTTGCATGTATCCCGATTTGGTGCTGGGAATGAGTGACCATACACCAGGACACGCGGCTGTACTTGGTGCGGTGGCGCTGGGAGCTCGTGCCATCGAAAAGCATTTCACCGATGATTGTCTTCGCGAGGGTCCTGATCATAGCTTTGCACTTGATCATAGCTCATGGCGCGAAATGGTAGATCGTACTCGCGAATTGGAATACTCCTTAGGAAATGGCAATAAAATTGTACAACCGAATGAAATAGAAACAATGGTTATTCAGAGAAGGTGCCTTCGTGCAGCACATGACCTGCCGACTGGCGCAGTGCTGGTTCGATCAGATGTTGAGCCATTGCGGCCTGCTCCGCGCGATAGTATTTTTCCTTACGAACTTGATCGAGTTGTTGGTCGATCGGTGCGGCACGAGGTTAAGCGAGGCGACTATCTTAAATGGACCGATTTCGCCTAAATCTGCTCTATTTCTCTCGTGGCTATACCACTCATGACCGGCGGTTTCTGCAATCATTTGTAGAAGCGGGGTACCATGTAAGTTATTTGCGTTTACTGGACGAACGGTTAGATTTGCGTGATTTACCGAAAGGGGTAACCCTGATTAACTGGGTGGGCGATTTTAGGCCGTACAAGACGCCATCCGATTTCATCGTTCGGTATATTGCGTTACGGCAGATATTGTTGGAGGTTTCTCCGCATGTGGTACTTGCCGGACCGGTGCAGACATGTGCTTTCCTGGTAGCCTTGACCGGTTATAAACCGTTGGTTACGATGTCGTGGGGGTCGGACTTGCTGGTTGAAGCCAACCGGAACCTATGGACTCGGGCGGTAACTCGGTACACACTGTACCGTTCACAAGGCGCATTAGGTGATTGCCAGGCTGTGCGAAATAAAATTCATAATTTCTCGCCATTGTTAGATGATCGGATTGCGACTTTTCCATGGGGTATCAGTTTACGGCATTTTTCTTCACGACCTTCGGCGTTATCACTGCGCCGCGATCTTGGTTGGATAGATAATCCGATTCTGATCTCGACCCGGTCTTGGGAACCAATCTATGCTATCGATATATTGGTGCGTGCCTTTGCCTTAGTCCATAAGCGGCGACCTGAAGCCCGTTTGCTGTTATTAGGCGACGGTTCACAGAGTACAATCATTCAGGGTTTGATTTCTGAATTGGATATTACGGAAATAGTTTACACGCCAGGCCGTATTTCTTACGAGTTGCTGCCTGATTATTTTTGTTTGGCGAACATATATGTTAGCTCGGCGCTGAGTGATGGCACATCTGTGTCGTTGCTTGAAGCTATGGCGTGTGGTCTGCCGGCAGTGCTAACAAATGGCTATGGCAACCTGGAATGGGTTGAATCTGGTAGGAATGGTTGGTTGGTTGCGCCGGGTGATACTATATCCTTGGCAGATGCGCTCGACTCAGCGCTGGCAGATCCAGCGCGCTTGGTGAATATGAAACAGGCTAATATCGAACTCGTGCGTGTCCGGGCTGATTGGAACAAGAACTTTCCGCAGTTGTTGCAACTTCTTGATCGTGTTGCCAAGTCCGCTTCAAATCTGAATCGTGATACGCAGATGGGGAGGGAGAAACCTTGAAGACAGTTGCAATTATTCAAGCCCGAATGGGATCATCTCGATTGTCAGGAAAAGTGTTGATGGATCTGGCTGGTCAGACTGTTCTGGAACGAGTAGTGCGGCGTGTTCAGCGATGCAAATATGTGGACGAGGTCGTCGTCGCTACATCGGTATCGCCAGCCGATGACGAAATTGTGGCAAAATGTGGGCAAATGGAAGTGCCTGTTTGTCGAGGTAGTGAGTCTGATGTCCTGGATCGTTTTTTTATGGCGGCCCACGCCCACCAAGCTGATATCTGTGTCCGGATTACCGCTGATTGTCCTTTACTTGATCCTGAGGTGAGCGACGAGATTATTCGTCGCTTTAGGCAGGCAAATCCATCAGTCGACTATGCAAGCAACAAAATTCCACAATCGTTTCCTCGTGGGTTGGATACCGAAGTGTTTACGATAGCCGCTCTGGAACGCGCCTGGCAAAATGCCTCTTTACCTTATGAACGCGCACACGTAACCATCTATATGTATGAACATCCAGACCAATTCAAATTGCTTAGCGTCATGTGTGATGTTGACCGGGCGAATTGGCGATGGACATTGGACACGCTAGAAGATCTGATATTCATCCGCCAGATATATGCTCGACTTTGTCCGGACGAACGATTCACCTGGCGCGATGTAATAGCCATAGTTGAACAGGAACCCGCGTTGTGTAACATCAATCGGCATATCGTACAGAAACCAGTCCAAGAAGGATAGAAATCTCGGTAAAGGACAGACCATGAAGATAGTTTGTATCATTGAAGCCCGTTTTCGTTCCACACGTCTTCCTGGCAAAGTGCTTAAACCTATCCTGGGTAAGCCAATGCTGGAGCTTATGATTGAGCGTCTGAAGCGGGCGCGTACTATTGATGGTATTGTAGTGGCAACCACAGATCAGCCAGCCGATGACGGAATTGCCAAGTTAGCCCAACGATTGAATGTGGGCGTTTTTCGCGGCAGTGAAGAAGACGTATTGGCACGCGTGTTGGGTGCTGCACGTGCCTACCAAGCTGATGTGATTGTTGAGACAACGGGTGACTGTCCCCTGCACGACCCGGCGATCATTGACATGGTGGTGTCAGATTTCCGTATAGGTGGTGCGGATTTCGTGTCCAACGTGCTTAAATACACAACTCCCCGCGGTACTGATGTGCGCGTCTTTACCACCAGGGCGCTCGATGAAATCAACCGTACGTCCACCGATCCAGCCGACCATGAACACGTCTCGTTACACTTCTGGGAGCATCCAGAAAAATACATCCTGCGCGATGTCCTTTTCGGCTTGCCTGCAAGAGCAGCCCAATTGCGTCTGACGGTGGACACACCGGAGGACTTTGAACTAGTGCGCCAAGTTTACGAAACGCTATATCCCACCAAGCCTGACTTTACTCTCACAGACGTGCTGGAACTGTTTGTACAACAGCCCGAGTTGTCGATGATTAACCAGGCTATTCGACAGAAAGATGTCCGCGAGTAGATTGCTGCGTGGACATCCTATCTCCAATTGTTTGAGCGATTTTCCTTGTAATATGGTGTCAACTATGTATCGATGTGCGGTAATTGGTTGTGGTAAGATCGGCAGCGAATTCGCCGCCGATCCACTGATGAAGGGTGATGTCTTTACCCATGCCGAGGCATACACACGCTGTCGCAACACGGAACTGGTCGCGGTGTGCGACCGTGATCCATCGCGTCTATCGCGGTGCGGAGAACTGTGGAATATTACTGCCCGATATACCAGAGTTGTGGCTTTGATTGAGACAGAAAAGCCCGATATTGTTAGTGTCTGCACGCCAGATGACACTCATTACGAAGTGGTTCGCCAATTTCTTACCGGTGTAAATGTGCCGCGTGGTGTGTTGTGCGAAAAGCCGCTGGCGAGTACCCCTGAACAGGCACGCGAACTGGTGGAATTGGCCCGGAAGAAGGGTGTCGTGCTGGCAGTGGCTTATATGCGTCGCTTTGCCGATAATATGCGCGCCTTAAAGGCGTTTCTCTCGGAAGGCAAACTAGGCGTGATACAAGGGGTAAGTGGCTGGTACACCAAAGGAACTTTGCATAACGGTAGTCACTGGTTTGACCTGCTTCGATTCCTGGTTGGAGAGGTCAAATGGGTAATAGGAATAGATACGCTGAAAGAGGCGGGGAAAGATCCAACTCTGGATGTGTTGTTAGGAATGGCGAACGGTGCTTTAGCCAGTCTGCGTGCGGTCAGCGCTCAACATTATACAATATTTGAAGCGGATATTCTGGGAAGTTTGGGGCGCGTCCAACTTGTCGATTCCTGCTTCCGGATTGATCTTTCGTTGACCGTATCCAGTCCGCGGTATTCTGGCTATATTGAGCTTGCGCCTGCGCCGTCTGATTATGGTGATCGAAAGAATCTGATGCTGCGTGCCGTCGAAGATTTGGCTCATTGTGTGCGAACAGGCGATCTACCGGCTTGTTCGGGCGAGGATGGAATGGCGGCTTTGCAAATTTGCTGGGCGGCTTTCAGGTCGGCTCAAACCGGTAGCCGAGTTGAGATTATCTCATGAGACTCACTTGTGGCTAATTCAAACCTCAAGTCCCTAATATTGGCAGTTTGTGGAGAAGCTGGCGCTGCAAATGCGTTAGCCCCAGTGATTGACCGGCTTCGTGCAGAGAACGCTGCGACGGTAATGGCGCTTGGCTGCCGTCAAGCGATAGCGGTTTGGAGGCAGCGAGGCTTGGCCTTTGAAGCCTCAGACGACCAGCTCCCCATGGAAGCAGTCAAATATCTGTTCCAGTCGCTTCATCCCAGCCTGTTGTTGGCAGGAACGTCTGTTGGTCGTCCCATTGGGCCGGTCGAATTGGAGAAGAAATGTATAGCGGTTGCCCGTCAACGAGACGTGCCCAGTATTGCTGTTTTGGATTATTGGAACAACTATATGCGTCGCTTCTACAGTTCAGATGGCCAACCAATCTATTTGCCGGATCGTATCGCAGTGATGGACGTGCATGCGTATGATGAGATGGTGGCGGTTGGCTTCGATCCGACTCGCATAGTCATTACAGGCCAGCCGCATCTGGAGAGTCTGCTGAACGGTATGCGTACGGGTTTTACGGTGCATGACAAAGAAGGTATACGAACCAGGCTCGGAGCCAGGCCTGGTCAAATCGTGATGGCATTCGCTTCCCAGCCCATTTCTGACCTCTATGGCAAAGATGGAACTGCGTCAGATTTTCCAGGCTATCTGGAGACTGAAGTGGTAAGCGGGGTAATTGCCGGGCTTGATCAAATTGCCGCTCGACACGCTGTAGATATTCTGCTTGTTATTCGGCCGCATCCGCGTGAATCATTGGAGAACTATGTAACTTTGCGTACGCAGCGCATTCAGATCAAGGTGTCTAAAGAGGAAGATCCACATCAACTGGTTATGAGTGTTGATGTAGTCATGGGGATGGCGACAATGCTGCTCGTCGAGGCCTGCTACTTAGGGTGCCCAGTGATAAGTATTCAGCCGGGGCTAAAGCTGCAAGATACTTTGGTAACTAACCGGACTGGGCTAAGTTTACCTGTGTACCGATGGGCTGAATTTGAGCCAATAGTCGAGCGTGTTCTGTTCGACGTTGATTTTCAAAATCGTTTGCGTCAGCGCCCAATTGAATTGAATCCCCCTGGTACGGCAGCCCAGATGATTACAAATATGGCTTTGGAGATGAGTCACACCTTGATGATAGGAGGGTAATCATGTTGCAGGTTTCGCAAAAATTGCAGAAGCGCGTGATAATTTTTATTGGTGACAACTTACGCCACAAATATGTGCTTTGGCGTTTACTGGAAGCAGGCGTCAATTTGGCGGGTGTTGTGGTTCAGAAGCGTTTGCCTGATCCGATCATGCGTACAGAAAACAAACAGACTCTGTCAAAAGAAGATCAGGAGATTTTGGAATATCACTTTAATTTGCGGGATCAAACAGAATTGACATTTTTTGGATACTGCAGAGACATTCTGCTGAAAGATCAAACTGCTCCTGTTTTGAGTGTATCAGAGGGTCATATTAACGATGAAATCGTTGAGAATTTTGTACGCCAGCAAGCTCCAGATATCATTCTTGTCTATGGGACTCGACTCTTGAGAGATGCTTTGTTGTCAATCTGTCCAGGACGTACCATCAATCTGCATCTTGGTCTGTCGCCTGCATATCGGGGTGCGGCAACGATTTTCTGGCCGCTGTACAATAACGAGCCGGAGTATGTGGGAGCGACGATTCATCAGATTGATCTGACGATTGACACTGGTAAAATTTTTCATCATGTGCGCCCTGAGATTGTACCCAACGATAATCCGCATACCATAGGCTGTAAAACGGTTCAGGTGGCGGTAGGTGGCATTTTGCGCACCTTGTGGGAATTGGAACGTGGTGATGCCAAGGGAGTAACTCAGTGGGAAAAAGGCCAAGTATATTTACAAAAGCATTTTCTACCAGAGCATGCACGGAAAATCTATCAAATGTTAGCTGAAGGGATGTTGACGGAATATTTGAAGCGTAAAGATCGTGTGTATTACCGTATGCGCTTGGTAGGATAAGTAGAGGATGATATTATGGATATGATGGAATTGCTACGATTCTTGTGGCTGAAGAATCGTAGCTTGGTAACTGATGACATGGATGCCAGCTTGTTGCACTTGAAGCAAATTTTTCCTGATATGAAAGTGCATGCCTATCCAACAGGCTTGGAAGCATGGACATGGATTGTACCTCCCAAATGGGTAGTGAGAGATGCCTTTATCGAAACACTTGATGGAAGACGGATTCTCAGCTTCTCGGAGCACCCTCTTTCGCTAGTTTCCTATTCCGAGCCATTTGATGGCGAAGTTTCCAAGGAGGAGTTGCTGCGTCATCTGCATTCCTCGGAAACACGTCCCGCTGCTTTCCCATATGTTTTCAAGTATTACGAACGGGATTGGGGATTGTGCATGCCTCACGAACGGGTTCTATCTTTGGATCAGGCCCGCTACCGGGTTAAAATCGACACCGCGTTTGAACCTGGCATGTTGAAAGTCGGCGAATTGGTGATACCTGGAGAAACCGAGGAAAGCATTGTCATTGTCACAGACATCTGCCACCCTGGTCAGGTCAATGACTCGATTACTGGCGTAGTCGTGGCGGCAGCCATTGGCGAGAAGCTTCTGAGGCAAAGCAATAATTACACTTTCCGAATCCTGTTCTTGCCGGAAACTATTGGTTCGATTTGTTACTTGAGTCAAAACGAAGACTTCATTCCTCACATCAAGTGTGCCTTGTTCTTCGAGATGTTAGGCACGACTGGGGAACACGTCTTGGGACATTCTTATCCGGGAACATCCAAACTTGACCGGGTGGCGTATCGGGTGTTGCAGTGGCGGACAGACAAATTCCATGAAGCTAGGTTTCGCGAAGTAGCGCCCAGCGATGAAAAGGTGTTCAACGGGCCAGGAGTTGGTATCCCCACTATTAATATCACGCGTGCACCTTATCCCTATCCGGAATACCATACGAGTGACGATAGTCCGGACATTATTCATCCTGAGAAACTGGAAGAGTCACGCGATCTGATATTTGAGATATTGCGTGTTATGGACACGGACTTTGTGCCCATCCGCCAGTTCCGTGGACCTGCATTTTTATCTCGGTACGGACTATGGGTTGATTGGCAGAAGAACTGGGCTCTAAATATGGCGGTTGACTTGATTATGCTGTTCATGGACGGACAACATAGCGTGTTCGAGATAACGGATAAGATTAACCGTGAGTTTGATATCAAGATTCAATACGAGGAAGTACGTGACTACGTGAACCGCATGATTGAGAAGGGTTTGGTCGCCAGATCGACACTCTCTCAAAAGATATAACTTATCAAAAAAAGCAGGAGGCTTATGAGCAAATTAGCTATTTCTGGGGGTCAACCGGTTCGAGTACATCCTTTTCCGATTTATAACACGATTGGCAGCGAGGAAAAACAGGCAGTTTTGGAAGTGCTGGACACTGGAGTGCTCTCACAATTCTTGGGTACCGCGAGCAAAGAGTTCTACGGCGGACCCCGGGTGCAGAAACTCGAGCGTGAATGGGAGGAATATTTTGGTGTGCGGCATGCGGTCACTGTCAATTCTGCTACTTCGGGTCTCTATGCTGCTGTAGGCGCAGCAGGTGTGGGACCCGGCGACGAAGTGATTGTTTCTCCTTACACCATGACAGCCTCAGCTACGGCTGCCCTAGTCTACGGGGCAATTCCGATATTTGCAGATATTGATGCCGATATTTTTTGCATTACACCCGAGTCAATTCGTAAATGCATTACTTCCTATACCAAGGCTATCATTGTCGTTGATCTTTTTGGCCACCCGGCAGATATTGACGAGATCATGCAAATCGCCTGCGAGCACAACCTGGTGGTGATCGAAGACGCTGCTCAATCTCCTGGGGCGTTGTCCTGCGGCCGCTATGCCGGTACTTTGGCCGACATGGGCGTTTTTAGTTTAAACCGCCATAAAACCATTCATGCGGGTGAAGGTGGCGTGATTGTTACTAACGATGATGATTTGGCCGATCGCCTACGGCTTATTCGCAACCATGGCGAAGTGGTGGTAAAAGACAAAGGCACACAGAATATTGTCAATCTTATCGGGTTTAATTATCGGATGACCGAAATCGAAGCCGCAATTGCAAGCGAGCAACTCAAGAAGTTGGAAAAGTTGGTGGTTCCGAGGATTGAGGCGGCAGATTATTTGACTGAACGATTGGGGGTTTTTCCAGGAATCACACCTCCAGTCGTGTGCCAGAATGTGCGTCACGGGTACTATTTATATGTACTGCGTTACGATGCCGCCCAAACCGGCATTCCTCGTAATCGCTTTGTTGCCGCGCTTAACGCAGAAGGTATCCCAATGGTTGAGGGCTATGTCGAGCCGATTTATCTGGAGCCCGTATATCAAAAGCGCATTGCGTTTGGAAAGGATGGTTTTCCCTTTACCTATCCGGGCTATAAGGGCAAAGTAAATTACGACTTGGGCATCTGCCCGGTGACAGAGCGTATGCACTACGAGGAAGTGATATTTGCCAACATCTGTTATGCGGGAATCGGTCGTCGTGACCTGGACGACGTAGTTGGTGCGTTTGAGAAAATTCTCAGCAATGCTCACGAACTTAGACCATAGTAGAACAGAGTTATTTTTGACTATTTACGGGTTTATCAGGCTATCATGCACCTTATCCCCTGTCTTTATTTGGGCGTTTTGCTGTAAAATATCTGATTCTT
>CAIMMA010000631.1 GCA_903842475.1 uncultured bacterium | reverse complement strand
CTTTTGACCCGGCCCTGCTCGGTTATGAAATCCTCCATGAGGGCATAGCCGATCCCCTGGACAACCCCACCCTGCACCTGCTGATGAAACATGCCGGGGTTAATGACGCTGCCGCCGTCGGTGATCGCCAGATACCCCTTGACTGCAACCGATCCGGTCAGCGTATCGGTTTCGACCAGAGCCAGATGAGCGCCGTAACAGAAGATGACATGGGGGAAGCCGATGAAAAAGCCACTGGCCGTGGGGGGCACCTCCTGGCAGGTGGGGGCCACGAATTGTCCCAGACAGACCCGCTCTTCCGGCTGCATTATGGCTGCCAGATGCGCCAGGCTGACCTCCCGCCCGCTGGGCCGATGCACGATCCTGCCCGGTTCCATCTCCAGCCCCTCGTCATCCTGGAGAAAGAGGAGCAGCCCGGCTCGGTTGATCAGGCGGGCTCGCATCTCTTCCGCTGCCTTAATCAGGGCATTGCCGTAGGTGTAGGTGGTGCGACCGGCGGACGAGGAACCCGAGGGGTAGGCGCTGCGGGTATCCGGCTGATTCAGGCGGATGCGCGCGGCATCCTGGCAAAGGAGGTGGCCGGCAATCTGCTGAAAGGCGGCGGAGTTGCCCTGGCCCATGTCGGTCACCGCGTTATGGACGATGAAATCTCCTTCCGGCGCCAGCTCGATCTTGGCAATGGCGGCATCCCGCACCCCGCCGCCGTAGCCGGCAGCGTTGAAAACAGCGGCCAGACCAGCGCCGCGTCTTTTGTGGGGCGGCGCGGCGGCCTTCCACGCGTGCCGTTGCCGCCACAGCGGATGCTCTCCCAGCTGGGTAAGACATCCCTTGATGCCGGTGGAGGTGACAAGCCGCATCCCGGCGCAGTTTTCATCGCCCTTAACCTGGGCGTTCCTGATCCGCAGTTCCAGGGGGTCCATACCCAATTGTTCCGCCAGCAGATCCATCATCGATTCAAAGCCGAAGGTGGGCTGGCAGACGCCAAAGGCGCGCATTGCTCCACCCACCGGGTTATTGGTATGGACGCACCAGCCCTCGATAAGGGTATGGGGGATTCGATAGGGACCGCCGGCATGTTCCATGCCGAGTTCCATGACCTCGGCCCCCAGATGAGCATAGGCACCGGTGTCGTACCAAAGCCGGGCATGCAGCGCCAGCAGAGTGCCGTCGGCCGCAACGCCAACCCGATAGGTCATGCGGCAGGCATGACGTTTGTAGACAGCCCGGAAGCTCTCCCCACGATCCCACTGCATCCGCACCCAGAGGCCGCCGGCATGAAGCGCGGCGAGCCCCAGCAGACACTGCACGGTAGCGCCATCCTTACCGCCAAAGCCGCCCCCTAGGGAAGGGGCAACAATACGTATCTTGTCCCAGGGAATCCCCAGGGCCTGCCCGATCTCAAATCGATCCCGAAAAGGCGACTGGGTGGAGACCTCCATCAGCAAGCCGCCATCTTCTTCCATGCGGGCAATGCCGCTCTCGGTCTCCAGAAAGGCATGGGCCTGCACTTGCGTGCTGAACGCACCTTCTAACACGACCGCACACTTGGTAAACCCGGCTTCAGCATCGCCCTTGCGGATAGTTGCCTGCGCCAGCAGGTTGCCAGGACGGTCGTCATGAACCAGAGGGGCATCAACAGCCAGGGCCGCATCAAGGTCAAAGACACCGGGTAACGGCTCGATTTCCACCCGTACCAGACCCAGGGCCGCAGCCATCGCCTCTTTGCTCTCCGCCAGTACCAGGGCAACCGGATCACCGCAGTAGCGTACTTTTTGGTCGCAGAGGATCGGAGTATCCTTGTGGATGATGCCCTGCCGGTTGCTTCCGGGGACATCGGCCGCAGTCAGGACCCGCACCACACCGGGCAGCGCCGAGGCTGCGGCCGTTTCTATCGAGATAACTCTCCCGCACGGAACGTGGGCCCGGACCGCACCGGCCCAGAGACAACCCTCCGGGTAAAGGTCGGCGGCGTACCGTTCCCGGCCGGCGGCCTTGGCAACGGCATCACCGCGAATTTCCGGTTGGCCGACGGCCAGTGGCTGTCTCGCTGTCATTTCCTTACACCCCCTTTTATCCGGATCGTTTGCAGTTCCTCCGCCAAGATCTCGGCAAACCGCTCCATGACCGCCATCTCCCGCAGGGTGACCCGAATCCAGCCCGGAAACCGAAAGCCGGTCATGGTGCGGACCATCATCCCCCGCTTCATCAAGCGCCGGTACATCAGCATGTCGTTGATTGGCGTCCGGATCATCAAATAGTTACCTTCGCCGCTGACTGTTTCCAAGGAGAGGGCATCACAGATCCCACCCAGAAAGGTTTTTCCTGCCCGCGCCAGGGCCCGGGTGGCGGCTATATGTTCCTGATCGTCGGCAAGGGCGGCCAGCGCAGCCTGCTGGGCCTGGACATTGACCGAATAGGGCACACTGGTGCGCCGCACCACTTCGACCACCGCATCCGTTCCCACCAGATAGCCACTGCGCAGTCCGGCCAGGGCATACATCTTGGAGAAGGTGCGAAAGGCCACCAGATGGGGGAACCGTTCCATCAGAGCGATGGTGTCGGGATAGTCCGGATCCTCGACATATTCGCGATAGGCCTCGTCCACCACCACAATCCGGTTGTCGCCGACCTGTTCGAGGAAATCGATCAGCACCTGCCGGGTCCAGTAGGTGCCGGTGGGATTGTTGGGATTGCAGACAAAAAGAATCTTGGTGTTGCCGTCGATCCGGTCCAGCATCCCCTGCGGATCAAAGGCGTAGTCGCGCAACGAGACGAGGCGGGCCTCGATCCCGGAGAACTCGGCCACCCATTCGTAAACGGCAAAGGTCTTGTCGGCGGTGATGATGTTGTCCCCCGGTTGACAGAAGGCCTTGATGACCGAGGAAATCACCTCGCAGGAGCCGTTGCCCACCAGAAAACGGTCGGGAGAGATACCGAAACGCTCTCCCAGAGCCGCACGCAGATCAAAAGAATCGCCGCTGGGATAGATGGCGGCCCGTTCCGGGGGGAAGGCGGCGATGACGCGGGCGGCGGCCGGCGGCGGGCCGAGGGGATTTTCGTTGTTGTTGAGGCGATGGAGCAGCGGGGTACCGTACTCTCGCATCAGCAGGTGATCGGGCTTACTGGGGATATAGGCCTGAAAACGGCGGACGTAGTCGGGAATTAATGCCTCCAGATTCATGCAACGAGGTCCCCGCCCGGATGATCAAAGATCACCAGATCCCCCTGGCCGGCATCCGGGATCACCAGGCGCGGGACAAAGCCGGTTTCCTCCAGTGCGGTCGCGAAGGCGGTATCCTCGCTGCGACCGGTATTAATTTCAACCAGAAAATTGCCGATCCCCTCGCTCCGCAGCAGGTCGAGATGAGCGGTCAGGTTGGCGGCCATGTCCTTGCCGGCGCACAGGGGCCGGATGATTGCCAGGGAACGGGCAGGTTCCAGTTCCACCGCCAGTACCGAGGCAGGGCGGAGCCTGGAGGGATCAATGACTGTTTCCCGCACCTGCCGGGGGAGACAGAGACGGTCGTACTGATCGCCGAGAAAGGCAGCCAACGAACCGGTGCAATAGACCACACCGCCGCTCTCCTCCTTGAGTTGCCGGTAATAGTAGGTGCTGCGCGCCGTCGCGTCGCTGAGTCCGCTCAATGCCAACTCGCCCAGGAAATCGAAAAATCGTTCATGCCCGGCCAGCGGTCCTTGACGCCGCACCAGCCCCCGGTAGACGGAGCGGGAGATGCGTCCGACCGCCTCATCCAGCAACAAGGTGAGCCCATGGTCGTCCGGGTCGGCGGTGAACATATAGGGGCCGTACAGCTCCAGGCAGGAGTCGGTCAGCGGTCGCCACAGCACCCCGCCCACAATCCAGTCGCCGCGGGCGACCAGAAGCGCGTTCAGGTGGTCAACCGAGAGCATATCGGCCGCCATACCCGGACGGGAGAGAAAGGGGGGGAGGAAAGGAGCACCGGAGGCCGTGGCCATGGCGGCAAAGTGGCTGAGGTCATCGGCAGTGGGCTCAAGCAGCCGGAGCGGAGCGGCAAGATCGACCGGGGGGAGCGGCACAGGGCGAGCCTGAGCATAGTCACGGTCCCTGGTCATGCGCAGCACCACCTGTTCGTTGGTGCCGAAATCGAGCCGCAGACTGGAAACACTGCGGGCGGCTATCATCGGCCCGAGCATGGCCAACGATTCCTCGCTGTCAGGGCTAATGTTCCAGGTCAGGTTAAAGGCACGCATGTCCGGATTGGCCATGCGGAAGGCAAGCGAGAGCGCCAGGCGGTAGCCCTGATCCTCCAGTTCGATCTCCATTGCTGACTCGCCGGCGACCTGCTGGACATAAAAGGAAAACAATTCCTCCATCGCCAGCACCAGACCGCCGGTCTCCCTGTCGTTATAGCCAAAACCGTGTGCGCCCTTGTCGATGAATTCCATCGCCAGGGCAAGGAAGGAGGCGCTGAAGGGGACACGCGTCGTGGCGCTCTGCTGCAGGATTGTCTGTTGTTTCATCGATAACCTTTCGATTTGCCGTTTCGGTGGCGTTGCCTGTCGGGAAAGAATGTACCCTTTGCTCTGCAAAGTGTCACGGCCCTGGTTTGACCGCCACCATGATCATTCGTCGGGAGGTTTCTCTAAAAGGCGTCAACTCTTCGCCGTACACCTGGTCGAGCCGCAATCCGGCCAGCTGAATGAGCAGCTTGTACTGGGCCAGAGAGTACATCCGTGCCCCGGATTTGACTTCGCGTACTCCATCGGGACCGGTAACCGTGAGATGCGTTATCAGCCGCTCCGTCACTTCATCCCAAGCCACGGTGCTTTGTCGGCTTTCAGCTTCATGCCGGCGGACAAGATTGTCGAGCAGACCTGCCCGGTTAGGAGCCTCCATCAATAATCTGCCGCCGGGGCAAAGGGCCTCCGCGAAACGCAAAAGGACCTGAAAATCATCTTCTATGCCGAAGTAGCCGAAGCTGTTGAACCAGTTAACGATGACGTCATAGGTGTTCTTGTCGTCAAGTTCGCGCATGTCGCCGACGCGAAGTTGAGCGGAAATTCCGGCCGCTGCGAACCGCTCACCGGCACGGGCAATGAACTTGGGGTTGAGGTCCAGGCCGGTTACGATTGCACCTCGTTGAGCCAGATGCACCCCGACACGGGAATCGCCGCAGGGGCAGTCCAGCACCCGTTCCCCGGCCGAAAGCCCAAGCGCCTGCCAGATGAAGTCCGCATCGCGGTACGACTCGGCCTCGGGCTTGAGCCAGCATTCGTCCGGGACATGGGCGAACCAGTCATCCTGGATTTCAAGGGATGCCTCGGTGGGACTCATCTCGAACAGTAGGTTTTGCGCCTCGATTTCCAGTTCCCGCAGGATGGCCCAGTCCGCATCGACCACAGCCTGGTCCTGGTGGCAGAGAAAAACATGGGCCGAATTGGTGAGCAGATCCACGGTGCGTGCCACCTGGCCGTTGGAGAGCGCACCGATGAAATTACCGTAGCGCACGGAGGGCAGACGCGTCGCCAGAGCAATGCCGGGAATGGCCTGGATGGCCCCTTCCTGGGTGGAGATGAGCGATTTGACGCAGATGGAGTGTGTCGGCAGGTATGGCTGCCTGGCATTGGAGTCGAAGGTACCGGCATCCGCGTAGCTGTCTACGGCCCATTGGACCTGGGTATGGCCCAGTGATTCCCGGATCAGGTCCTGGGGGAATGCCCCGCCCATGGGGCGTGCACCGCATTCGATAAGCACCGGTCCCCGATCGGTGAGCATGATTTCGGTATGGGCCGGACCGATCCGGATGCCGAGGGCGTCCAGGACCTGGAAGGCGTAGTCGACAATCGCACGGTGGTCCGTATTCAGGGTGCGTACGAGCTGGGTCCTGTCGTACAAGGGGGCACCGCCGGGTGTTTGAATCTTTTCATAGACCCACAGGTCGGACAGGATATGTCTGCCATCCCGGGACACGGTGTTGACCGCATATTCTCGCCCCTTGGCGTATTGCTGGATAAGCACCTGGGCATTGCGTTCCCCGAATTGGGAAAAGGAGCCAAGGAGCCAATGGAAGGCATCACGGAGCTCTTCGGCTGAGCGGCAGAAGCGCACGCCTTCGGTGGCGGCGCTGCGAAGCGGCTTGACCACTACCGGCCAGGAATCCAGGTCTGCGGCAAAGGCAAGGGCCTCGTCAAGGCTGTCCGTGGCCAGTGATGCCAGTGACGGCAGACCGACTTGAGCCAGGGTGTCGTGCATGGCCAGCTTGTCACGCCGGATATGGCTTGTGGCGGCGTCGTTGCCGGGCAGCCCGAGACGCAGGGCCAGCTGGTCAGCCATCTCAACGCCCATCTCGCAGCCGGCCATGACGCAGCACGGGACCATGGCCGCCAGGCTGGCAACCAGGTCGTCCATGTTGCTCCAGCCATGAAAAAGCGTCTCGTAGTCATGGCGCATATGATCGAGCGCCTCGGACACGTAGGACTCAAGGCCCGGGGAGTGCTTCTCGGTTCCAGAGGAAACGTGGACTGGCCGCAGTCCTTTTTCCCTCAGGGCTGTGGGATAGAACTGGCCGGTCGAATAGCCATCGACGACAAGGGCAATGCTTGAAGGCGCACTCTTTTGATTCATGTTGTACTCCTTGTTGCAGGCAGACGTTACACCCGTTAGCCCAGTTCGAAGCTGGTGATACCGTAGATCCGGTCAAGCGGCAGGACCGGCGGGTGCCCGGTAGATCCTGGCGGTTATTCATCACGACGCTCCGGTTATTTCTGTTCAGTTGGCAGATAATCCCATAACGATTTTTCCTTTAAAATAATGAAGAGATACCTATGTGTACGGCCACGGTTCCCGATTTTCAACCCGATGACGCTTCAGAAAGCACCCTCTTGGGTGCGCTTAAAGAGCATCCGTAAAATATTCCGTCCGTTTTCCCGCCGATAACTGACCTCATCCGTCAGTTTACGGATGAAATGGACTCCAAGCCCGCCAATTTCACGATCCATGATATCGGAGGTCGTGTCCGGGTCAGGGAGTGAGAGTACATCAAAGGGTCGGCCCGCATCCGCGATTTCAAGCACGAGCGCCTCGCCCTCCCTTGTGCAGACAAGCTCAACCTCTCCCTCTCCTTCCGGATAGGCATAGCTGCAGATATTGACAAAAGCTTCTTCAACGGCAATCAGAGCGCCTAACTTTTTTTTGGCCGCAAGATCGAAGCGGTCGGCACAGTCCTCGACAAATTCAGTCACCCGAGCCAAATGCTCCAGAGCCGCCGCGCATTGTATCTTATCCGCCTGCATGGTTACGCAGGCATTTTGGCCAGCGCGGCGTCCACCGAATCCTCCATCTGGAAGATGGAACCGAAACCGGAGATATCGAACACCTCCTTGACCGGCCCCTTGACATTGGCAAAGCGAATTAGCCCGCCTTTGACCTTGAGACGCTTGGCAGTGGCAAGCAGGGCCCGCAAACCGGCGCTGCTGATGTAGTCGAGCCGATCGAAATCAACCACAAAACCGGCCTCATCCCCGGCGATCAGCTCGTTGAACTTTTTCTCGTATTCCGGAGCGGTCACGGCATCCAGTCTGCCGGTTATCGTCACCACCGTTGCATTGGTTTCCTTTCTCGTTTGCATGTCCATCTCTTTCTCCTTTAGGCCCCTCTCAGCGGGGGGATACGTTTCTTAGTTTGTCCTCTCCGGGCGTGCCGGTCGGGCCGGCCCCCGCACAATTCAGTTCTTTTTCATCAGCACCGTAACGCTGTTGGTATCGTTCACCCGGTTGTACGCAATGCTTGCCGCCAGATTATTGATGATGGTCAAACCCAGCTCATCCGGCAGCCGGTTTGGATCAAGCGGGTTGACAGCCTCGCCCCTGCTTTCGCAGACAAGCTCCAGACTTTCTTTCTTCTCCGAGTAGGCAAGGGTCAGGTCAAGGGGCGTTGTGCGAAGGTACGGGTTGTAGATCTGGAGCAGCTCTTCGACAAGCAGCAGCAGATTGTGCCGGGTCTTCCGGGGGAGGATTTGCTTTTCGCAAAAAGCCTCGATCTCGGCATTCATGGCGTAGAGGTCGTAATCAGGCGAGTTGATACGATAGTTGAAACTGCGGATTCGGTTGATGAAGGCGCGGGTCTTTTCCCGGCGAGGATTCTCGAAGATCTGTTGGGGCGTTCCTTCTTCGTAGATGCATCCCTCGTCCAGGTACAGCACCCGATTGGATACGTCCCGGGCAAAATCCATTTCGTGGGTGACAATCGCCATGGTCATTCCCTCTTTGGCAAGGCGGCGGATGACCGACAGCACCTCGCTGACCATGGTCGGGTCCAGCGCCGAGGTGGGCTCATCAAACAGGATGATCTCGGGATCCATCGCCAGGCAGCGGGCAATGGCCACGCGCTGTTTCTGTCCCCCGGAGAGTTCGTCCGGATAGTTGTCGGCCTTCTCGGCAAGCCCCACCAGTTTGAGGAGTTGCAGGGCTTTTT
>CAIMMA010000630.1 GCA_903842475.1 uncultured bacterium | reverse complement strand
TCGCAGTACTGCGGCAATACAATCCCTGGTGGTCGGGGGGACGCTTTCAGGACATGCCGACCTGGAGGAGGGCGGCATTCCGTGAGGTCAGCGATTGGTTACAAGACCCACCGGCAGGCCGTGCCCTGCTATTGTCCGGCCCTCGGCAGGTCGGTAAGACGACCCTTTTACTCCAGGCCATAGATGTGCTGCTGGATCAGGGCGTATCACCCAACAACATCCTGTACGCCACATTTGACCACCCACTGCTCAAACTGATCGGGCTGGACGGTCTGATCCGCCTGTGGCGCGAGTTCGAACCGGAACGGGAGGGCGTTGAGTACATTTTTCTGGACGAGATTCAGGCCACGAAGGATTGGCAGGTCTGGCTGAAGCATCAGGTGGACTTCGAAAAACGGCGACGCATCGCGGTGACCGGGTCGGCCACACCGCTGGAGATGGAGGGGCAGGAGTCCGGCGTCGGGCGTTGGCACACCATCCGGCTGGCAACACTTTCATTCTTTGAGTACCTCCAGATACGCAACGATCCGATGCCGCAACTTCCCCCCGTTACCTCACTGGCCTCCCTGTTTGGGAAGTCGCCAACATGGTTTGCCCGGATCGGCGAGGATTCACGGTCATTGACCGGATTATTCCACGAATACCTGCTGCGCGGCGGATTTCCGCAGAGTACACTAGTCACCAGCATCCCGATGGCACAAAAGCTTCTCCGCGAGGACATCGTAGAGAAGGTGCTGAAGCGGGACATGACGGCATTGTTTGGCGTGCGCCGGGTGCTGGAACTGGAACAGACTTTCCTCTATCTCTGCCTGCATGACGGCGGCCTGCTGGATATGCAGACGCTTTGCAAGAACCTGGAGGTAAAAAAACCGACCGCCACCAACTTCATAGCCTTGCTGGAGGCGACGCATCTGATCTACCGCCTCTTACCTTTTGGGTACGGCAAGGAGATACTGCGGGCCAAGGCTAAGGTGTATCTGGCCGATGCCGCGATTGCACCTAGCGTCCTGTTGAAGGGGAAAGGGCGGTTAGAGGATGCCGATGCATTGGGTCAGGCGGTCGAAACCGCCTTTTTCAAGCACGTATTCACCCGGTATTATCAGCAGAGCATCGCCTTCTCATACTGGCGTGGCGGCAAGAAAGACCAGGAAGTGGACATCATCGCCGACGTAGGTGGGCGGTTGGTTCCGTTCGAGGTCAAGTACCGTGGCGCCAATGTCGGCAGCGGTGAGTTGAAGGGACTGATAGAGTTTTGCAAGGAGCGGAAGGTTAAACGCGCCTATGTCATCACCAAGGATGCCGCTGACTTCGGGGTCCTACCGCTGGCAGGGGGCGAAATCGAGGCGCTCAAGATACCGGCTCCACTTGCCTGCTACTGGCTCGGGCGGTCTGAAGTTGAGGCGTCCGGCCAGCAGGAGATCGAGGCGTAACGCCTAGGAGTCTGTCCAGCTTATAGTTTCGGTAATACTGCCCATAATTCCGGCTTTCCCCCCTCACCCTTGTGTTCCCTGGTTCCATACCCGAAACTATAAGCTGGATGGGGTAGTAGTAGTGAACCAGCCTAAAGGGTGAAATAAGCGATGTCCCCTGACCTTAAATACGTAACCTCAAACGCCTTGCATTGGCGGTGTTTTTGAAGCCGATTGGAAATGGAAAACGTATCATTCATCTCATAGTGCTGGAAGATATCGAGGCCTCTATCCAGCAGGATCTTCCATCCGGTATCAGTAACTATGTGCCGGGCGTGTATAGTGTTGCTGCCGTCGAATTCCCAAGTAAACTGAATCCCTATCGTTGCGCAGGTGTC
>CAIMMA010000629.1 GCA_903842475.1 uncultured bacterium | reverse complement strand
GGCACGATGTTGCTGCTGCCGCGGGTCTTAAGCCCGGCAGCCCGCAATTCCTGCCGGAATTGCTCGGCCAGCCGGTCCACCTTGGCGCGCTGCGCCTGCATCATTGGAATCCGGCGAAGCACGAAACAGAGCCAATGCACCAATACCGGCGGCAGTCCGGTGGAAAAAATCTGCGAACGGGCGGTGTTGAGGAGGAAATCAATCAGGACCCGGGTGCCGACCACAAAGGAGCCTTGCCCCCCGTAGGCCTTACCGAAGGTGCCGGTAAGAATTTCGATCTGTTGATGCACGCCCTGCTCCTCCGCCAAACCACAGCCGATGGCACCCCGGATGCCGACCCCGTGGGCCTCATCCACATAGAGCGTCGCCCGAAAACGATCCTTGATCGCCACCAGGCGAGCCAGGTCGGCGGTATCGCCATCCATGCTGAAAATCGATTCGGTGACGATAAAAACCTGGCGGTAGCGGTCCCGGTCTTGCGCAAGGGTCTGTTCGATGGCCTGATAATCCAGGTGGGGATAGCGGATCACTTTGGCCCGGGACAAGCGCATGCCGTCGATCAGGCTGGCATGGCAGAGTTTGTCGGCCAGGATAAGATCCTGCTTGCCGGCCAGCGCCGGCAGAATACCGATGTTGATGTGGTAGCCGGAGTTGAAGACCAGGGCGGCTTCCGCTCCATAGAGCGCGGTCAGCTGCGCTTCCAGCTCGACATAAGGCCGGGAGTTGCCGGTCATCAAGCGCGAAGCGGTGCTGCCCAGGCCATAGTTTTCCAGGAGAGTATCGTTGTGTCGCTCAGCATAAAACGTTTCCAGCAGATCACGATTGGCGGCCAGTCCCAGATAGTCGTTGCCGGCCAGATTGAGATACCTGCGGCCGTCGATATCAATGCGGCCATGGTCGAGATGGACCACCGGCACCAGCTGGCGCCATTGCCCTTGCCCTTTGATTTCCTCTAGCTGTGCGGCGAGTTGCTGCTGTAAGTCCGACATGGGTGAAATTATCCTAAAAATTGGGCATACAGGGTATCGCAGTACCCCACGAGAAGACGATTGCCGATCCGCAGTGCCGGAGCCCGCAAGGTGCCGGTACGTCCCAGCGTCTGTTTGAGAATATCCTCTTTACGGTCACACTTCGGATCAAACCGCAGATATTTTTTGCCGCTGGCCACGACTATTTCCTCGGCGTCGGCGAGCAGGCGCCAGGCGTCCTCGCCGGCAAGCGCTTCTTTCCGGGCGTCAATGATCAGCCGGGGTGACAGGTTGTTCCGATCCAGCACTTCCAGTGCCTTAATGCACGAAGTTCAGCCTTTTCTGAGATAGGCCCAGTCAATCTGCATAGCGTCCTCCGCAGCGGTGGGGGGGGTAAGGGGGGAGTAACGTTGCGGAATGGCGCCACTGATGGAACCGCATATGGCCTGAAGCCACCCGCATCCCCCTGGTTGTTTGGTCGTTTCCGAAAAAGAAAAAATCCACTATAGAAAAAAGGAAGCGGAAGATCAAGACGGTACCTTCAGGAGACCACAATATGACCACACCTTCGGAAAACCTCGGGCCGCAGGGCGACCTGCTGCTGCGGACCATGCCGATGCCGGCCGACACCAGCTTCAACGGCGATATTTTCGGCGGCTGGATCATGTCGCAGATGGATATCGCCGGCAGCATCCTGGCCAAGGAGACCACCCGGACCCGCACGGCCACGGTGGCGGTGGAGAGCATGAAATTCATCAAGCCGGTCAGGGTGGGCGACGTGGTCTGCTGCTACGGACGGGTGCTGCGGATCGGCAACACCTCGCTGACCATCATGCTCGAAGTCTGGGTCCGCCCGGTCCTGCCTTCGACCGAAGCCCGGTTCACCACCTTCAAGGTCACCGAAGCGGCCTTTACCTATGTGGCCATCGGCGAGGACGGGAAAAAACAGCCGATCAACCGGGAACGGCTGCTGCCGTAGGTCCAGGCCCCCTCAATTGGAGAGCACCGCGGTATCTTCCAGAGCGATTTCCAGTTCCGCCAGATCGATCTCGGTGAGGTTGAGCAGATTGGCCTCCACAGTGGCCGGCAGGACCAGCGTGTCATCCTTGACGAGCCCGATCCCGAGTTTGTGGCAGACCAGATTGGCCATGCGCACCAACAGGAGCAGTGCATTTTTATCGTCGATTTCCGCAGTGTGGTGGTCACGGGCGATCACGCAGAAATACTCGGGCATGTTCCACTGGGCCAGCAGCTTGTTTCCTTCCCGGGCATGCAGTTTGGCCATGGCTTCCATCAGCAGGCCATCGGTGATTTTCAGACCACTGTTTTTCCGTTTGACATGCTCGATGATCACCAGAATGAGCAGTTTGCCGACATCATGGAACAAGCCGCCAAAAAAGGCCTGGCTCTGATCCACCCCGTACGAGTGGCGCCTGGCCAGCCACACCGTGCCATAGGCACAGCCCACGGCGTGCTGCCAGAGTTTTTTCATCAACAGCGCGATGTTCTTATCCGCACTTTTGAAGTGCTGCCGCGAGGCAGCCAGCACCACAATTTTTTCAATCTCCTTCATCCCGAGCCGCATGATAGCCGCACGCACGGTGCCCACCTCGGCCAATCCCCGATAAAATGAAGAGTTGGCAATTTTCAGCACCTGGGTGGACAACGCCTGGTCGGAGGTGATAATTTTCTCGAGGATCTGCAAATCCGGCTCATTTTTAGCCATTTCCTGCTGAATACGGGCGGCGGCGGAATTGAACACCGGCAGGCTGATCGCGTCGGATTCGATACAGCGGTTGATCACTTCAATAAGCGAGACGGGAGGAGCCATGATCATTCACCTGAAAGACGGCGGAGTTCAGCAAGGGGGCGCGGCGGGCCGAAGATGGGCAGGCACCGCAGCACCTCGTCAAGGGTGGTGACTCCGCTGGCCGCCTTGACCAGACCGTCTTCCAGCAGGGTGATCAACCCGGAATGCTCGATGCTGATAGCCCGTATATCGTAGCTGGTTTTGTGCTCCAGGATGGCGCCGCGGACCTGTTCGTTGAGCACCAGCAGCTCGAAAACCCCTATCCGGCCGCGGTACCCGGTCTGCTTGCAGGCGGTGCAGCCCCGCCCCTTTTTAAAGCCGCCCCCTTGCAGGTCGTTTTGGGTGCAGCGCAGCCGCTGGAGTTGAACGGGAGTGGGCTTGGTGTCGACCGCGCACGCCGGGCAGACCCGTCGCAGCAACCGCTGCGCCAGGACGCTGACCACCGTCGAACTGACCAGATACGGGGCGATATCCATATTGAGCAGCCGGATGAGCGCGCCGATACTGTCTTCGGTGTGGAAGGTGGACAGTACCTTGTGGCCGGTCAAGGCCGCCTGAACGGCCACTTCCGCGGAGTAGGTGTCGCGGATCTCACCAATGACGATAATGTCGGGATCCTGACGAACGATATGTCGAAGGGTCTCTTCAAAGGTCAGGTCAATCTTGGGATCGATCGAACACTGGGCCACGCCTTCGATGACGTACTCAACCGGCTCCTCGGCGGTGATAATGCTGACCTGGGGACTCTTGAGGGTATGGATGCAGCTGTAGATGGTCGAAGTTTTGCCCGATCCGGTCGGGCCGGTCACCAGGACCACCCCGCTGGGCTGATACACAGCATCCTCGAGAAACCGCGACAACATGCGCGGCGACAGTCCGATCGCCTGGAGATCGTAAAGATCCTGCTTGCGGTTGAGCAGGCGGAGCACGATTTTTTCGCCATGGATGGTCACATAAAAGGAAACCCGCAGATCAAGCTGCCCCTCGTCGTACTCAAAGAGGATACGCCCGCCCTGATGCCGCCGCTTTTCGGTGATATCGGCCTGACACATGATCTTCATACGGCTCGACAGCGCCGGGATGATCTCCTTGGGGTAGTCCTTGAAATGGTTGAGCACCCCGTCTTCGCGGAACCGGACCTGGAGCCGGTCCTCCATGGGTTCGATATGGATATCGCTGGCATTGTTCTTCAACGCCGCCAGAATAATCGTATTGACCGTGCCGACCACGGTGGAGGTGTCGACCGCCATGGCGGGACCGGCTTTTTTCTCGGCCAGAAATTCAATCACTTTTTTGATGGTGCGGCTTTGGGCGATGATCGGGACGATGGTATCGCCCAGCAGTCGTTTGGCCGCCTGCACCGCCTCATGGTCCAGGGGATCGGCAAAAGCGACGCGCACCTGGCCATCCTCGCTTTTAATGGGAATGAAGCCGTGCAGCAACATCAACGTCTTGGGAATTCTTTCGCACAGTTCCTTGTCGATATTATTTAAGGCGGGCTCGATGAAGGGATACCCCATCTGGATGGAAAGGGTCTCGATAAAAACCTGCTCCTCGATAAAATTATGTTTGACCAGAATCCGGCCGAGCTTTTCATGGGTTTCGCTTTCCTTTTGGATTCGGCAGGCGGCGTCCAGGTCTTCCGGCGAGAGATAGCCCAGTTCGATCATCAGATCGCCGATGCGGACCGAGGCGGACGTCTTATGGAGCACTTCTTTCACATCCTGGTCGGAAACGAATTTGAGATCCTTGAGAATCTTCAACAACGATCTGTAGGAGGTGAGCTTGGCCTGGATTCTGGCCGCATGCTCCACCTGGGGCCGGGTGATTTTGTTCACCTCCAGCAGCAGGTTGATGATGGTGCCGTAGCTTTCCGTCGATGTTGTGGTCATAAGGTGCGCCGTTCGCCCCGGGGGCGGAAAAGGAAAAAAACAGGCCAAGGAGCCGTCGGGACGGCCGGTGGATTACCCTTGGGATGGCAATGCCGGTGGTGCCCCAAGGAACCTTACCTGTAGTATTTTGATACTTTTAAAAAAAGTATACGTGTATTCGAATCCCGGTTCAAGCAATTCCAGGCCTGGAAATCGTATTGCGGGCTGCATGGTCACGGGGTTGGGAGGCCGGAACCCTGCGGAGCCGACGGCAGCGTCACCCCGGTCATGACTCCGGGCTGCACATAGCGATCGAACTCCTCGCCGGTCAGCAGGCCAAGCTCGATGGCCGCCCGGCGCAGCGACAGGTTTTCGGCGTGGGCCTTTTTGGCGATGGCCGCGGCCTTCTCGTAGCCGAGATGCGGGTTCAGGGCGGTCACCAGCATCAAGGACTGGTGGAGATGACGGTCAATGGTTTCCGGAACCGGCGCAATGCCGATGGCGCAGTTGCGGTCAAAGGAGCTGATCACATCCGCCATCAGGGTGACGGACTGGAGAAAATTGTAAATAATCACCGGCTTGAAAACATTGAGCTCGAAGTTGCCCTGGCTGGCGGCAAATCCGATGGCGGCATCGTTGCCGAACACCTGACAGGCGGCCATGGTCACCGCCTCCGCCTGGGTGGGATTGACCTTGCCGGGCATGATCGAGCTGCCGGGTTCGTTGGCCGGAATGGTGAGTTCCCCGATACCGCAGCGAGGCCCGCTTGCCAGCCAGCGGACATCGTTGGCGATTTTCATCATATTGGCGGCCAATGCCTTGATGGCGCCGCCGGCATGGACCAGTTGGTCGTGGGCGGTCAGCGCATGGAATTTATTCGGCGCCGAGTAGAAGGCCTTACCGGTGTCGCGGGTCAACTGCTCGGCCACCGCTTCACCGAAACCGGCCGGGGCGTTAAGCCCGGTGCCCACCGCAGTGCCGCCGATGGCCAGGAACCGCAGGTGATGCAAGGTTTCGCGCAGTTGCTGCTGGTTGCTGGCCAGCATGGCGGCCCAGCCGCTGATTTCCTGCCCGAGGGTCAGCGGGGTGGCATCCTGGAGATGGGTGCGGCCGATCTTGACAATCCCGGCGAATGCCGCCGCTTTTTGCTCCAGGGTGTGCCGCAGGGCGACTACGGCCGGCAGCAGCCGATCTTCCATCGCATACACCGCAGCCACATGCATGGCTGAGGGGAAAACATCGTTGGAGCTCTGCGACAAATTGACATGATCGTTGGGATGCACCAGCACACCCTGCTCGCCCACGGCGCCTGCGATCAGCATTGCCCGGTTGGCGATCACCTCGTTGACGTTCATGTTGGTCTGGGTGCCGCTGCCGGTCTGCCAGACCGACAGGGGAAATTCCCGGTCATGCTGACCTGCCAGAATTTCGTCGCACACCTGGAGGATCAAATCATGCATGGCCGCTTGCAACCGATGGTGCCGAAGGTTGACCCGGGCACAGGCCTTTTTCAGGCGGACCAGCCCATAAATCAGCGCCAGCGGCATCGGCTCCGCACCGATGTTGAAGTGGCGAAGGCTCCGTTCGGTCTGGGCCCCCCACAACCGTTCCGCCGGGACCTGGATGTCTCCCATGGTGTCATGTTCGATGCGGTAGTTCATGGCGGCGCTCCTTTCAAGCGGAGGTTAGCGAAAAAGCACAAAAATATTGAGAAAAGCAATAGCGAGGAACCATGGGGAGGGCAAGGTATTTCTCGCCTGGCCATCAAGGTCGTCCCGGAACCAACGGTTTTGGCCGTCTCTGCCGCCGCCCTTGGTCCCTGGCCCTGCTGGCGAAGGGAAAAATCGATTACTTTCGGCAGAGAATTGATTATAAAAAAAGGGCTCCCTGCCATCCGCTCCCGACGGCTCGCCGAATCTCTGTTGTCTCTCAATTATCTTTGGAAAACGGCCATGGAAGAATGTTGCAGTCCGGTCGATGCCGAACAGCGTCGGCAAAAAAGCATGCTGGCGGTTCAGGTCGGACTGGCGGCCAATGTCCTGCTGGCCATCCTCAAGGCCCTGTTCGGCATCCTCGGTCACAGCCCCGCCCTGCTGGCCGACGGTATCAATTCGACCTCGGATGTGGCCTATGGGGTGGTGGTCAGCATCTTTGTCCGCCTGTCGGGAAAGCCGGCCGATCACGAGCACCCTTATGGCCACGACCAGCTGGAAAGCGTGGCCGCGGTGGTGGTTGGGGCCTTTGTGGTCACCACCGCCATCGCCATCTTCTGGCACACCATCGATACGGTCTACGAACTGCTGACCGTCCCGCCGGAGACCGGCGGAGCCGACCTTATCACCCTGTGGATCGCCCTGTTCGTGGTCGGCCTCAAACTCTGCCTGACTCTCTGGACCTACGGGGTCAGCCGCCGCGTGGGCAACGGGGTGGTCCTGGCCCTGGCCCAGGATCACCGCAACGATATCTTTGCCTCCTCCGCCGCGGCCGTGGGTATTTTTTTCGGCCGTCAAGGCTACCCGTGGATCGACCCGCTGGCGGGTGCGGTGGTCTCCCTGATCATCCTCCATACCGGGGTGGAAATCCTGCGGTCGGCCACCGCCGATCTCATGGACACCCTGCCCGGCAAGGAACTGGCTGAAAAAATGCGGGAAGCGCTGCGGGAGGTTGCCGGGGTGCTGGAAATTGAAGAGATCCATGCCCACCGTTTCGGTCCCTACCTGGTGGTCAACCTCACCATCGGCATCGATGGCGCGCTGAGCGTCGCGGCGGGGGATCAGATCGCCACCGAGGCAGAGGAGACCCTCCTAGCCCGGATTGAATTTCTACGAAGGGTGTATGTCCATTACCACCCCATCCAGCAAACCGAAGCATCCCCTCAGGAGCCAAAACCATGAACCTTCGCCGGCAAAGCCTGTCAGGAAAGACGGTACGGTTCACCAAACCCTTCCTGCACCTGCTCCTCTTGGCCTTGCTGCTCTCAGGCTGTGCCGGTCGTCCGGGAGACGTTGGCCAGGAACAGCAGGTGCTGACTGTCAAGACGCCCCCCGACGCCACCCTGGAACGGACCCTGGCCCCATCCTTCCTCCTCCAGGGCACCGAGGCCCGCCACAATCGGGTGGGCATGGCGGAGGCCGACAAGCAGCACGGCCGTGAGACGGTGCGCCTCAATACCGACCGGCCGATCATCTACAGCGCCAGTCGTCCCTTTACCACCGATCGGGGCACCTATACCAACCTGATCTATCGCATTCATTTCCCGGCCATCCCGTATAGCTTTGTCCCCTTTCACCTGGGTGCCGGGGACCAGGTGGGCCTGCTGGTCATTCTCACCCTTGACACCCGCCAGCGTCCCCTGCTGGTCACCACCGCCAACACCTGCGGGTGCTACGCGGTCAGCATCCCCACCGCCCTGCTGCCGCCCGCCTTCTATCCCGACCATTGGCCGACCGCCCCCCTGTCGGTCTACGGGGAACGCTTACCCGCCCTGCTGCCGGCGGTGGCAGCGCACGATACCCTCCAGGTGACAGTCAGGGCGGAGGTGCACCGGGTGATGGCAATCGACGTCATCCCGCGAAATGGTGTGCCCGCCGGCCGGACCCTGGAAGCGGAACTGGCGGAACTGGACACCCTCAAGCGACTGCCGCTGGGCGACGGGACCTTCACCAGTTTCTATTATGAGCGAGGGCTGCTGACCGGCCATGTCAAAGGGGCGATCAAACCTTGGGAATCCCTGCTCCTGGGCCTGGTGAGCCTGGATTTTTTCGTGGGCATGGACAAGGAATACCAGGGCCTCCGGAACGCAGCCAATCCTTTTTACACCAGCCTGAAACCCTGGAACCGGAGCGCTTCCGACATGAACGACTTTGCCGCCTATCTCCGCTTCAACGGATGGAAACTATGAGCGCTGCGCTTTGGCGCCGTAAACCCGCGGGCCCAAGGGGCTGGCTCGCCGCCGGTTGGCTCGGATGCGCCCTGCTGATGACCGGAGCGCCTCCCATCGCCGCGGCCGGCGGGGCGGTGCTGCTCGAGGAGCAGTTTGACATCCTGGCCCGATGGCAGCCCCAGCCCTTTGCCAAGATCCCCCGGCATTCC
>CAIMMA010000628.1 GCA_903842475.1 uncultured bacterium | reverse complement strand
CCCCGCGGTCGCCGCTCCCCTGGGGATCAGTTTTTTCACCTTTCACCAGTTGTCCTACCTCATCGACATCCATCGCCGGCGGATTGCGCCCACCGGGCTCCGGGACTATGCCCTCTATGTCAGCTTCTTCCCCCACCTGATCGCCGGGCCGATCATGCGCTACGGCCAGTTTGCCCCCCAACTCGCCGGCCCGCGGATGACCATCGATGCCCTTGGCGGTGTCTTTTTCTTTGCCGTCGGCCTGTTTAAAAAAACCGTGCTCGCCGATACCCTGGCCCCGATCGCCGATCGGTTCTTTGCCGGGGCTGCCGTCGGCAAGATCTTGGCCGACGGTGAGGCGGTGAAGGGCATTTTGGCTTATACCTGGCAGATTTATTTCGATTTTTCCGGTTACGCCGATATGGCCATCGGTCTCGGCCTGCTGTTGGGAATCGCCCTGCCGATCAATTTCGCCGCCCCCTACCGGGCGGCTTCGATTAGCGAATTCTGGCGGCGCTGGCACATCACCCTGAGCCAGTTTCTGCGCGATTACGTCTATATCCCCATGGGCGGCAGCCGCCATGGCGGCCGGCGGCAGATGGGTGCCCTGCTGCTGACCATGACCCTGGCCGGGCTCTGGCACGGGGCGGCCCTGACCTTTGTCGCTTGGGGCGCCCTCCATGGCCTGGCCCTGGTGGTGGCCGTGCTCTGGCAACGCAGCGGCGTCCGCCTGTTCGTCCTTCCCCGGGCAGTGTCGACCGGCCTGACCTTTGTCAGTGTTGCCCTGCTCTGGGTCCTGTTCCGGGCCGAGGACTTCAGTACCGCCCTAGCCTGCTACCGCGGCTTGTTCACCAGCTCCGCCCCGGTCTGGCCGGCCGCCTGGACCGACTGGCTGCTCGATCCGGCCTGGCGGGAGTGGCTGTGGCTCGGGGCCGGGGCCGGGGTGGTCTTTGTCCTCAAACCCACCGCCCTCTGGGCCGGTTATCAGGGGGTTGTGACCCCTGCCGGCCGACTGGGCCTAGGTCACGGGGCGGCTGCCGGCATCCTGTTGTGGCTGTCGCTCAAGACCATGACCCTGGAACCCTTGCGTAGTTTTGTCTACTTCGTTTTTTAGGGAGGAACTGATGCGCTTCTTTGCCGGCATATTCCTCGGGCTGGGCCTGATGACCGCCGGCTGGTTGGGGGCGCTCCTGCTCCAGGCCGGCCGACCCACCGCCTCGTCGCAGTGGATCGCCGATGCCTACCGGCTCAAGACCGCGGCGGCGGCTGAGATCGCCGGTCCCAAGATCGTCATCGTCGCCGGCTCCAGCGCCCTCTTCGGCCTCGATGCGGGCATGATCGAGCAGGCCTACGGGCTGTCGACCATCAATTTCGGCGTTAACGCCGGCCTGCTCTTGCCCTATGTCCTGCATAAAAGCAAGGAGATCCTCCGTCCAGGCGACATCGTCCTCATGCCCCTTGAATACTCGTTCTACACCTACGACGGTGTGCCCAACGTCCAGATGATCGATCAGATCTGGTCGCGCGACCCGGGCTTCCTCCGCCAGTTGAGTCCGATGGAACAGCTGCGGATGGTGTGGATGGTCTCATTTGGCCGGTTGATGGAGGGGTTCCTGGCCCGGGGAGGGGCACCGGCCATGTGCGGCCCCTACGGTTACGAGAACATCGATGGCCGCGGCGACCAGACCCACACCTCGGCCGCCGAGGCTCTTGCCTGGGCGAGCGACTGGGCGAACCTCGAAAAAGAGCTGCCTCGCCGGTTTGCGGTCGAGTCCCGTCACCCCGAGGCCTGGGCCTGGCTGGGCCGCTATCTTGACTGGGCCAGGGGTAGAGGGGTTCGGGTGATCATCACCCCGCCGACGATGATGTTTGCCCCCTTTTACCGCGACGATGCCCGGGAGGCGGCCTTTTATCAGGGCCTTGGGCCGCGAGTCGAGGCCCTTGGGGTCCCCTTTGTCGGTGACCCCTATGCCTACATGTATGAGCGCCAGTGGTACTTTAATACCGATTACCACCTCACCGACCTCGGCCGGCAGCACCATACCCGGCGGGTGATCGCCGATCTCGGCCCCCATCTTTCCGGTGCCCTCGGTCAGGGCAGCGGGGGCCCAAGGCCCGGGAAAGATCCGGCCCGGGACCCTGTCGAGCGACCAGCAAGATAACCACGGGCAGGCAGCTGCGGCCGACCGCACAACTGACGACTT
>CAIMMA010000627.1 GCA_903842475.1 uncultured bacterium | reverse complement strand
ATGCCTGAAGCGACGACCCAAAAATTACCAATTGATGACCTCGCCCAGGCCTAAAATGAGAGAGATACAGCATCGGAGCAAATATCATGCTGAAAATGCTTAAACTAGCGCCATTCGGGTCTGTCCCCCCTTTGATGCATGGGCTTATTGTTTAAGCGAGAGCAGTGATGAAGCGTATCCTTTGTTTTGGCGATTCAAATACCTGGGGCCACGATCCGGTCACGCAAGATCGATTTGACGCAGAGACCCGCTGGCCGCGGGTTTTGGGTCAAGCGTTGGGCCGTGATTACGAAGTGATCGAAGAAGGCCTGGGGGGGCGAACAACCGTTTGGGACGACCCCATTGAAGGTTACAAGAATGGCCGCGAGTATCTGATCCCCTGTCTGGAATCTCATCGTCCGCTGGATTTAGTCATCATTTTGCTGGGGACGAATGATCTCAAAAAGCGGTTCAGCCTTTCAGCGTATGATATTGCGCAGGGCGTTGGCGTGCTGGTGCGTGTGGCGCAGGTAAGTCAATCCGGGCGTGGAGGGATGGGGCCGCCGGTGCTGCTCCTGGCGCCACCACCGACGGCGGCCCTTACGGGATATGCTGAGATGTTTGAAGGCGCAGAGGAAAAATCGCAGAAGTTTGCCGCACACTATGAACGGGTCGCGAAAGAGTTGGGCTGTGCCTATCTGGACACTGGCGGAGTGATCGTTTCCAGCCCGTTGGATGGGATTCATTTTGAAGGGGGAGAGCACCGCAAGCTTGGAAAAGTGGTGGCGGAGAAGGTCAAAGAGCTTCTTGGGTAGAGAGGGGTTGCCTGTCGTGAATTCAAGGGGGAAAGCTCTCCTCTCCCCCGAACGCACCGCGGTTCGATAGTCAGCATTAAGAGGTCAATGTACCGGTACGAAATAACCCGCAATGGATAACAGGTATGGATTGTAAATATAAAGAAGGGTCAAGCCTTGAAGGTCGTATCGAATATCGGTGCAATGGTGGGAAGAATGACAAGAAAGTATGCGAAGAGAGCCATGACGGCCACCATGTTTGTGAATGGTGCAAGCTCAAGATAGCAATAGACAATTTTACACCAACGCGGCGCCGCAAAGTACCCTCGCCGCCCCGGTGACACCTGAACTCTTCAGCACTGGAAAAATCAAATGGCCTACTGTATTTATTACCAAATTGAACAATACCCTCGCCCTCAATCGAGAGATGCAAAGCCAACGAGACAGCAGACAATAAGCGGTTTTGTTTATATTCCTCATTGCACCCACCCCTCAGGAAAACTCAGCTTGGAAAATATTATATTCTGTGCCGCCCCTGCAGATATACTGAAGTGCCAGGGGAGTGAAGCAAAATGCCAACTGGAAAACGGGAAGATGTAAGCATGGTGGCTCGCTGGACGCCCGGAGCCTCAGTGTTTTTCCCGGCAAGGTGGATGCGCTTTTTTACTCACCAGTAATGCTCGAAAGCGTTGGGCATTCTTTAAACTGCATAATTGCTGAATCAAAAGGGGGGCGCTCCCTCAAAATTTTTTGAAGCCCATTGGGATTTCAAAGGGGTTTGCCCCTGTTAATTTAGGGGAAGGCGCCGTTTTATCCAGTCTTTGACTGGTTGAACAGTTCGGCTGAGGCGGTGTCGAGGCGGCAATATTTTTTGACGTCCTTGGCGCTCCTCTGGGCATTGCAGTAGAGGCGGCTTGCCCCGGCAAACCGTTGTCGCTGTTTGATTCTGGCCCGGAGAGACGGTTGCGATAGCGTTGCACCTGGAGAGGGCGGCAGGTGCAGGGGCGGACCCGATCACCCGGAAATCCGCATGCACAGGGATTCATGGCGGCCACCAGCATGAAACGGGCCGGGGAAACTTCACCCGGTCGAGGCACCTGCCCGCCGCCGATCAGGCCGGTATCGGAAACTGTATGATGGGGTGATCGAAAAGGTCGGGTGGTGAGCAACGGCGTTTTATCGGGCAGGAGGCCGGCTGTGGAGAAAATTTTGGTGGTCTCGATGGCCTCCTCCAGGATCAGGTCCGAAAGAATGGTCGGCACCGATTGACCTGGTGTATTTTTAAAATTTGTTTAATTATTTCAATAAATGACTTTTAGCCTGAGTTGTTTTTTCGCAATGAAATATCAACCTGATAATACTATCTAACCAGCCAGGCGCACTTGGCCGCATGATAAGCTGTGATTTAGTTCTCCTTCGCAATCCCCAACTACTTGTATTTTAAGCGCCGCTGGAACACCTTGCATCTCAAGCAACCCTGCTTGGCAGTTTTGAGTAAGTCAGGTATTGGGTGCACTTTCGATGTGGCGACTTGGGGTACACCCGGAGATTCCGGCAATTACCACCAATGAGCACAATATTTTCCATCCCATAT
>CAIMMA010000626.1 GCA_903842475.1 uncultured bacterium | reverse complement strand
GACGAGGTCGGTGATTTAGCAAATAGTTTCAACGTATTTATTGATAAGATTCGTGGGATTGTCCAACAACTTTCCGGCAATGCCAGTACCATGGCCTCCTTTTCCAACCAATTATCCATTATTTCACGTCAAATGGGACAAGGCGTTGAGACAATGTCGGAAAAGACTGGAGCTGTTGCGGCAGCCGCTGAAGAGGCAAGCGCGAACACCCATTCTGTTGCCGCGAGCATGGAAGAGGCTACAACTAATCTTTCTACCGTGACAAGTGCTACCCAGGAAATGAACAGCACCATCGGTAAGATAGTGGTCAATTCAGACCAAGCGCGAACAATCAGTGACCAGGCTGGTGTGCAAGCGGAGCGCTTAACGATATTGATGCAGCAGTTCGGTCAGGCTGCGCAGGAAATAGGGCAAGTAACTGAAACCATAAATGATATATCTTCCCAAACCAACCTGCTGGCACTCAATGCTACTATAGAGGCCGCTCGGGCTGGAGAAGCAGGCAAGGGTTTCGCTGTAGTCGCCAGCGAGATCAAGGAGTTGGCCAAGCAGACGGCCATGGCCACGGAAAATATCAAAGGAAGGATTTCCGGAGTGCAGCAGTCTGCTCGCGGAGCAATGGTCGACATCGAAAAGATTACCGTGGTCATCAGCGAGGTGGGAACCTTGGTCGCGGGTATCGCTGCTGCAGTTGAGCAGCAGGCAGTTATCACCCGTGACGTAGTAGAAAATATCGCTCAGGCTTCAACTGGCGTACGGGAAGCCAACGAACAAGTGTCACAAACCGCTTCGGTCTCTCAGGAAATGGCTCGTGAGATAGCGGGGATCAACTTGGTAGTGACAGAGATTCGGAATGGTGGAGAACAAGTTCAATCCAATTCGAACGAGCTTTCCCAGCTAGCCGAACATCTCAACACATTGGTCGGTCATTTTAAGATTTAATATACTGTTTGCATGTATAAGCGGAGAGGGTTGAAGGAAAGTAAGCCGAACCTCTATGCGGCTGGTTAATGACAGTGACGCGATTTTTAAAAAACCTGGCCACTTTTTCGTTTACGGCTACCAGGTGACCGAAACCGGTGGCGCCTTTACATCCGGCCGTGGCGAATAATAGAAAGCAGCGCCAGAAACCTAGGATCCCGGCCACCAGAAAGCCGACCAAGCCGATGATCGGAATGCTGTGCCAGTGCGGCGGAATATCGGAGAGAATGATCAGGGAACTGCCGACGATCAGGGCCGCCAGAACAATGGCAAAGGCAATGCGGTTAGATACCCGGTCAAGGGCGGCCCCCAGCGATTTCACCCCCCGATGCTCGAATTCGAGCCGCAACCGGCCGCTGCGCAGTTGATACAATATGGTGCGCAACTCCTCGGGCAGATCGCGGAGCAGATGCATATAGGCGCTGCCGGTCAGCGAGAGTTCCTCGGCAATGCGGCCGGGCTGCATCCGCCCGAGCCGGACCTCGCGCATAAAAGGCTTGGCCAGCAGGATCAACTGGAGCTTGGGATCGAGCACCAGGCCGACCCCCTCTACCGTGGTCAGGGCCTTCATCATCTGGTAGAGGCCGGGCTTGAACGAAAGTTTGTGCCGGGTCACCAGGTCAAGCAGATCCTTGAGGATTTTACCTGCCTCTAACTCGCCCAGCGGGTGGTAGAGTAGAGATACATATCCATCAGGCTGCCCAGATCGCGGGCCAGACTCTTCCGATCGACATCACCCAGCTGTAGAAGTTCTAGGGAGGAGATATCGAATTATCGTGAGTTCCAGGGTGATTCAATATTTTGTCCTCATAACTTGTGTCCCCAGAACTCGCTTGCTGGACGGTGCTTGGATGAAAAAATAGGCTCTGCGAGGGGGCAAAGAATGGATCAATTCCATGCCCCCTTTCCCCACCACACCCCGCCGCTCTGCCTCCTCTCCCTGTATTTGCATCCATTGTTTTGCTGTGTTAAAAAAATCTTGACAGCACAATTCGATATGTTTAAGATTATCGACATGAAAAATGATTATACCCGCACCCTGCCCGATACCTGGAAGCCTATGTCCCGCGTCTTCACCGCCCTCGGCGACGAACACCGCCAACGCATGCTGTTGCTGTTTGAAAAAGGGGAACGGCTGCATGTCGGTCAGATCGCCGAGGTCTCCACCCTCTCCCGTTCCACCGTCTCGCACCACCTCAAAATCCTGCGAGAAGCGGAAATCCTGCGTTCGGAGAAGATCGGCAAGGAAGTCTGGTACTGGATCAACTGTCCGTACCTGGAAGAGGTCATGGGGAATGTCGTGGAGTATGTCCGCGCCATCCGCTAATTTTTTCCTTACATGACGAAGATCTTGAACGTATAGACTTATTTAATTTCACTAATGACCGCCCTGTTGAGAGGAACCTTGTCATGATTCGTTCGTTGCTGATTCTGGTGTTACGTGGCCTGTGCCGCCTGCTCTTCCGGGTGGAAATCAAAGGAACGATGTTGTCAGGCCTTGCCGCCGAACGCCTCCTGGTGGTCGCCAACCACGAATCCTTTCTCGACGGTCTGCTGCTCGGCCTCTTCCTGCCGCTTAACCCGGTCTTTGTCGTCCACACCGCGATAGCCAACAACCGTTATTTCCGCCTTATCCTCTCACTGGTTGATTATCTGGCCGTGGATCCCACCAACCCTATGGCCATGAAAAAGGTGGTTCGCCTGCTGGAGGGTGGACGCCCGGTGGTGATCTTTCCCGAAGGCCGCATTACCACCACCGGCAGCCTGATGAAGGTCTACGAAGGCCCGGCCTTTGTTGCCGCCAAGACCGGGGCCACCATCCTGCCGGTGCGGCTGGACGGGCCATCGCGCAGCTATTTTTCGAGGCTGTCCGGCAAATATCCCAAAACCTTCTTTCCCAGGATCCGCATCACCATCCTGCCGACAACCCGCATTCCAATGCCCGAGGCAGCAACCGCCAAGTTGCGGCGGCGGCTGGCCGGGGAGGCGATGCGCCGCCTGATGCAGGAGATGGTCTTCTCCTCCCGGCCGCAGCAGACGCTGTTTGCCGCCCTCTGTGACGCCGCCGAAATTTTCGGCTCAAACCGGCGGGTACTGGAGGATGTGCGGCAGATCGAGTATTCCTACAACGACCTGCTGAAGATGGCGCTCCTCCTCAGCCGTCAGGTAGAACGGATCACGCAGGAGAACGAACGGGTCGGCCTGCTACTGCCCAACATGGCACCCACACTCGGCTTGCTCCTTGGCCTCTCCGCACGCCGCCGGGTGCCGGCCATGCTCAATTACACCGCCGGCAGCGATTCCATGCAGGCCGCCTGCACCGCCGCCGAACTCAGTACTATTCTAACCTCCCGCGCTTTTGTCGAGCAGGCCAAGCTGACCGATAAACTGGCGGGGTTGCACGATATCCGCCTCGTCTATCTGGAAGACATCAAACAGCAGATCCGTCTTGCCGATAAAATCTGGCTGATGGCCTATGCGATCCATGCACCCCGGGCCTTTGCCCTGCCCTCCTCACCGGAGG
>CAIMMA010000625.1 GCA_903842475.1 uncultured bacterium | reverse complement strand
CTTTCTCTCGTTCTCCATCTATCTGATTTAGAAGCTGATTTATCAAAGTAGTACACGATTAAAGAAAATATACTGGCAGCGAAATAAACAATTAAAATAAAAAGAGGTAGTGAACCAAAATATACCAGCCCACAGGTTGTCGCAAAAAAAACTAACGCTAAAGAAACAAGAAGAATATCACCTACCATCGCGATTTTTCGCGGATCGCTTTCGCCAAGGAATAGCACTCTTTTCGCCCTCGCTTTTCCTTCAAAAGTAGCAGTTACTTCGAAGGTTATGACTTCACCAGTCATTGGACGTCGCGATTGCCTTAAAAAAGAATCTTCATGGAGAAAAATTTCAGGGCCACCGCCATCCGGCGCAATGTAACCAAAGCCTTTATCATCTTTCCATTTCACTATTATTCCTTTATTTCTCATGCTTTACCTGCAAACCTCTTCAAGATATCGCTACCAAAAAAACCGAATCAGCAGCCCTCGCCCTATTCCGCCAGATCGGCCCCAGTGTGCCGCCGGTTGTCCTTGGAATGGTCCTTGGCGACCAGCATGTAGATGGAGGGGATGATGAAGAGGGTGAAGAGGGTGCCGATGGCCATGCCGCCGACCAGGACCAGACCGATGGAATTTCGGGCGGCGGCACCGGCACCGGTGACCAGGGTGAGGGGAAAATGGCCGGCAATGGTGGCCCCGGTGGTCATCAGGATCGGGCGCAGCCGGGTCATGGCTGCTTCCAACACGGCCTCCCGCTTACCCAAGCCGCTCTCCTGCAGCTTATTGGCGAATTCAACAATCAGGATGCCGTTTTTGGAGACCAGGCCGACCAGGGTGACCAGGCCGACCTGGGAATAGATATTGAGGGTGGTGGTCCAGCCCTTGGTCCAGAAGGGGACGCTGGGGTCGGGCATCTTGAGGAAGGTGAAGATCAGGGCCCCGAACATGGACAGGGGCACGGACCCGGCCAGGATGACGAAGGGATCGCGGAAGCTGTTGAACTGGGCGGCCAACACCAGAAAGATCAGGAGAATCGCCAAACCGAAGGCCTGGACAAACTTGTTGCCTTCCACCCGCAGCTGTCGGGACTCCCCGGTATAATCGAGCACATAGCCCTGGGGCAGGATCTTGGCCGCCTCGCCCTCTAAAAAGCGCAACGCCTCGTCCAGGGGACGGATGGCCACGCCGCTGAGGATCACGGCGTTGAGCTGCTGAAAGCGGTTGAGCGAGCGCGGCACGGTCGAGTTCTTGACCGTGGCGATGGTGGAGAGCGGCACCAGGCCGCCGTCCGGGCCGGTGACATGGATATCCTGTAGCTGGTCGGGGTTGAGGCGGTCCACCCGCATCACCTGGGGCACCACCTTGTAACTGCGGCCGGCGATATTGAAACGGTTGACAAAATTGCCGCCCACCATGGTGGCCAGATCCGCACCCACCTGCTGGAGGTTGAGGCCGAGGTCAGCCACCTTGTCGCGGTCAATGACCAGCTCGGCCTGGGGCTGGTCGATCTTGACATCGATCATCGGCGGAAAGGCGAACATCCGGCTTTTGATGGCCGCCAGCTGGATCTGCTGGGCAAAGGCGAGGATCTGCTCCGGCTCGGCGGTCGAGGCAAGGACAAACTCCACCGGAAACTGGCCGCCGCCGGGCAGGGCCGGGGGCGTCACCGGAAAGACGCGGATACCGGGAATCCCGTGCAGCTTCTGGGCGACCTCGGGCATAATCTCAAAAATGGTCCGCTTGCGCTCCTGCCAGGGCTGGACCACCATGCCGCTGAACCCCGAGGAGGGCATGGTGAGCTGAAAGACGAACTTGGTCTCGGGCACGCTCAAGAAGGCCTTATTGACCGCATTGGTGAAGTGGCGGTTCTGATCCAAGGTGGAGTTGGCCGCTGAATCGACGATGCCGAAGATAACCCCCTGGTCCTCGGTCGGGGCCAGTTCCTTGGCCGACATCATGAACATGGGCACGGCCAGGGAGCCGAGCACGATCCACACCATATAGACCACCGGCCGGCAGTTGAGGGTGGCCTCGAGCCAGCGCCCATAGGCGGTTCGCAGCCGCTTGAAATCGCGCTCGATCCGCCCGGCCAGGCCGCGTTCGGTCATCCCGGCCTTGAGCAGCCGCGACGACATCATCGGCGACAGGGTCAGGGCCACCACCCCGGAGATGGTCACCGCCCCGGCCAGGGTAAAGGCGAACTCGCGGAACAGCGATCCGGTCAGGCCGCCCTGGAGGCCGATGGGTGCATAGACCGCAGCCAGGGTAATGGTCATCGACACCAGCGGGCTGACCAGCTCGCGGCCGCTGAGCAGGGCGGCATCGAGCGGCGACTGGCCCTCGCTGAGATGGCGTTCGACATTCTCCACCACCACGATGGCATCATCGACCACCAGCCCCACCGACAGGACGATGGCCAGCAGGGTGAGCAGATTGATAGTAAAACCGAACACCTGCATGAGAAATACGGCCCCGATCAGCGACAGCGGGATGGTGACCACCGGGATCAGGGCCGAACGGAGCGAACCGAGGAAGAGGAAGATGATGATCACCACGATCAGGAGGGTCTCGCTCAGGGTCTTGACCACCTCGTCAATGGCGTTTTCGATATAGGCGGTGCCGTCGTAGGCGATACGGCCGGTGAGCCCGTTGGGCAGCTGCCCGCTGATGGCTTCCATCTCCACCCGGACGCGCTTGATCACATCGAGCGAATTGGCGTTGGGCAGGGGCCAGATGCCCATGAAGACCGCGGTCTGGCCGGAAAAACGGACCTCGGTGTCGTAATCCTCGGCCCCGAGCACCACCTCGCCGATATCCTCGATCCGCACCAGGGCCCCGTTTTGTTCCCGGATGACCAGCTGCTTGAAATCGTTAATCGAGCGCATGTCGGTGTTGGCGGTCAGGTTGACCTGGACCATGGACCCCTTGGTCTTACCGATCGCGGCGAGGAAATTGTTGGCGGCCAGGGCCTGGCGCACCTGCACCGGACTGACGTTGAAGGCGGCCATGCGGGCCGGATCGAGCCAGATGCGCATGGCAAAGGTCCGCGCCCCCAGGACCTCGGCCCGCTGGACGCCCTGGAGGGCGGAAAGCCGGGGCTGGACCACGCGCACCAGGTAATCGGTGATCTCGTTCTGCGCCAGGACATCAGAGGTGAAACTGAGATAGGCCGAGGCGAACTGACTGTCCGCGGACTCGACGTTGATGATCGGCACCTCGGCCTCGGGCGGCAGATCGCCGCGCACCTGATCGACCTTGCTGCTGATCTCGGACAGGGCCTTGATCGGATCGTAGTTGAGCCGCAGGCGGGCGGTGATGGTCGATTTGCCCTGGGCGCTCTGCGACTGGATGTAATCGATGCCGTCGGCGGCGGCGATGGCACGTTCCAGGGGCGTGGTGATAAAGCCGCGCACCAGTTCGGCATTGGCGCCGACATAGGCGGTGGTGACCGTGACCGCGGCATTGTCGCTGCGCGGATACTGGCGGACATTGAGACTGCCGATGGCCTGCAGCCCGGAGATGACGATCAGCAGGCTGACCACCAGGGACAGTACGGGACGCTGGATGAAGAGATCGGTGAATTTCATGGATCAGCTGTCCTTGATCTGGGGCGCCAGTTTGAATTCCGGGGCCAGGGTGTTGTCGACAACCACGCCCTGACCGTTGCGCAGCTTGAACACCCCGGTGGTCACCACCGTCTCCTCGGGCTTGAGCCCGGAGAGGACGGCGACGAAATCGCCGCGCTTTTCGCCGAGGCGGACAAACTGCTGCCGCACCACCATGGCGTCCTTGCCGGCCCCCTCCCCCTTGGCCGCCTCGACGATGAACACCGAATCGCTGTAGGGGGCATAGAGCACGGCGGTGGCGGGGATGGCCAGGATGGGATTCTGCTGGGGCAGGACGATGGCCACATTGCCATACATGCCGGGCCGCAGCAGTTCGTTGGGGTTGGGGACCGTGGCCTGCACCCTGATGTTTCGGCTGGCGGCATCGACATCGGGGTTGAGGGCGGTGATGGTGCCGGCCACCACCTGGCCGGCGGGCAGGGCGTCCGAGGTGATCCGTACCGGCAGGCCAGGATGGAGCTGGGGCAGCTGCTGCTGGGGGACGAGGAAATTAACCAGGATCGGATCCAGGGCCTGGAGCGAGACAATGGCCTCGCCCTCCTTGAGGATCTGGCCGAGGTTGACCAGGCGGATACCGAGGCGGCCGCTGAAGGGGGCGCGGATGGTCTTCTTGGCAATGGCCGCGCGGATGGCGTCGGCCTGGCCCTGGCCCTGCTTGAGCTGGGCCTCGGCGTTATCCAAACTGGATTCAGCCACCACCTTGGTGACCAGCATCTTTTTGGCGCGCTCGAAATTAATTCTGGCCAGGGCCACCGCGGCCTCGGCAGCCCGCAGCTGGGCGGTTTCGGTCGAGATGTCCTGCTGCAGGAGGAGGTCGCCCGCCTTGACCCGAGTCCCGGATTCAAAGGCGATCGCCACCACCTTGGCGGGCAGTTCGGCGCTGACCACCACCCCCTGCACCGCCTCCAGGCTGCCGACCGCGGCGATCAGCGACTCCCAGGACTGCGCCTGGGCCGGGGCTGCGGTCACCACCTCCGGCGGCAGCTTCTGCTGTTTGCCCTGGGTGATCATCGCCCGAATCATCAGGACATAAATACCCGCCAGAATCCCCACCACCAACAGCAACCCCAGTCCGCCCAGCACCAACGGCTTGATTCTCATCCTGCCCTCCCCAACAAAAGAAAAGCGGCCCGGAAGTTTCACCGGCACCGCCAAAGTAGCGATTTTGCCAAAATAACACCCTCGCCGGGGATGTCAACAAGATGCGCCGGGGGCGCGGTCACGGCCGCGGCGCAAGCACTCGCCACCGCTCGAACGTCGCGGCAGGGGTGGCGACGATCAGCCCCCCTGGCCTAAG
>CAIMMA010000624.1 GCA_903842475.1 uncultured bacterium | reverse complement strand
CATCCACCACGTCCTCCAGGAGCCGCAGCGTTTCCACCCGGTCGTAACCGTTGGAATTGTAAACGATCAACGGCCGATACCCGCGTCCCTGCACCGCCCCGATGATGGTCAGCATCTGTACCGCCATGTGCGAGGGCGAGACAAAGGCCAGGTGCCGCACGCCTGTGTCGAGCAGGCTGGAAATGGCATCGACGATGGTCGCCAAGGTGCGGCCGGCCCCTTTGATCCGATTTTCGTTGCGGGAGATCTGGTGATTCTGGCAAAACCGGCAGCGCAGGTTGCAGTGGGCGAAGAAGACGTTGCAGACACCTTGGTCGCCGCCGAGCACCGGTTCCTCGCCGCGGTGCAGGGTGATCGAAGCGATGGCATAGTCGGCATCGGTGCCACAGAATCCGGCGGGCCCAGCAAAGCGGTCGACCAGGCATTGGCGGGGGCAGATCCGGCAGCCGTGCAGATCGAGGTGGGGTCGGGAATCGTTTAATGCGTTCATGTTTTTTTTAAAAGGAATAAAACTGCCCGGGTTGCACGGGTGATTGTCAATTTTCATTTTCAGCTGTTTGCGATACGCAGGCAAATGCGATGCAACTCCATCTGGACATTTTTCTATGTGTATCCAGCTGGTTGGAGATCTTTGCTCAAGGGGGGTGGGCTTAAGCACGTGCCATTCGGGTCAGCTCCCTTTGCTATTTACCCCTTTGATCGGCTTCGTCAACAACATCACGCAGGCCACATCTCTTGCCTTGTCGGTGAATCAAGCCTTGCCTCCCGGCTCCCGTGTGTTGCCCCGCCAAATATCGAGCGCCGCAGTCATCTTCTCGATGGTTTCCGTCCAGCCCTCCGTGCTTACCTGGCGGAACAGCCGCATCACGCCCGGATACCAGGGCGAGTCTTCACGGTCTTCCAGCCAGCGCCAGTCCGTGTCGATGCGCGGCAGCAGGACCCAGCAGGGGCGGCCCAGCCCGCCGGCCAGGTGGGCGATGGCGGTATCCACGCAAATCACCAGATCCAGCTGGGCAACAAGGGCAGCGGTATCGGCAAAATCCCGGAGAGCCGGCCCCAGAGGAAGGATCGGCTGCTCCGGGGGCGGGTGGCTCGCCTCGTCCTCGCCGTTGCCCTTTTGCAAACTGACAAACGAGATCCCCGCAACCGACCAAAGGGGCTGTAAAATTTCCAGGCCGGGTAGCGAACGGTGGGCGTCGTTTTTATGGCGGCTCGAACCTTTCCACACCAGGCCGACGGTACAGCCCGTCGCGGGGAGCCTTGCGGCCCATTCTTTCATCCGCACCGTATCCGCCGCCAGATAGGGCAACTTTGCCGGGATGGTTTCCGGCGTGGTATTGAAGCGTAACGGCAGACTCAAGGGGAGCGTCCAGAAATCATGGCTTTCCAGTGTGACACTGCCTTCCAGACCAATGACCTGGTCGGCGCCGGGGACCTGGTGGAAAAGAGGCGCCAAGGGTGGCTTGCAGACCAGGGTGACCCGGTCCGCGCCCAGGGGTTTCAGCAGGGGCAGGTACCGGACAAACTGGATCTCGTCGCCCAAACCCTGTTCCGGCCAGACGAGGATGGATTTACCGTGCAGT
>CAIMMA010000623.1 GCA_903842475.1 uncultured bacterium | reverse complement strand
GCGCAGTGCCTCCACCACGGTGTTGTCGCGGAAGGTCTCCACCCCGCCGAGGATTTCGCCGGCCCCGTTGCGCAATGGCGCGGTGGAAACGCTGATCGGGATCCGTTTTTTGTCGGCGTTAATGATATAGGTGGAACTACTGACAAAGGAGCGCCCCTCTTTCATGGTCCGGCGCAGGGCGCAATCCCCCTCGCACATGTTGGAGCGGAACACCTCCCAGCAAAAGCGGCCGATGGCCTCTGTACGGGCAATGCCGGTGATCTCCTCGGCCGCCCGGTTGAAGCTGGTGATCCGCCACTCGTGGTTGACCGTGAAAACGCCATCCGAGATACTCTCCAGGATGATGTTGGTAACCCCGTTATCCCGGGCTATGGTTGTTTTGCTGTGGGCCATGGTTTCTCGTCGGTTTTTCGGGTGGGCGGCATATCATGGTCATTGATAAGCAGCCCGGCGGGGAATGGCAAGCCTGGGGTGTCCTTGAACCACCAGGATTATATCCTCGGGAGAGGGGTCATCATGGCGGCGTCGAACGATGGCGACGGAAAAAACAAGGAGCCGGTGAGCCGCCGATGCGGTATACAGCGCTGACCAGCAAATCTGAACAGGCAAGGGGTGCCATACATTGACCGCAAGAGGAATACGTGCATATCTGGGTTGATGCCGATGCCTGTCCCAAGGTGATCAAGGAAATCCTTTTTCGGGCCGCCGAACGGACCGGGGTGGCCATGACCCGGGTGGCCAACCAGCCGCTGGCGACCCCGCCGGTCGCCAATATTCGCTCGTTGCGGGTGGCTGCCGGCTTTGACGTGGCTGACCATGAAATCGTCCGACGCCTGAGCGCCGGCGATCTGGTGATCACCGCCGATATTCCCCTGGCCGCCCTGGTGATCGCCCAGGGGGGCTACGGGCTTAATCCCCGCGGCGAACTCTACACCATCGATAATGTCCGGGCCCGGCTGAGCATGCGCGATTTCATGGACAGCCTGCGGGCCACTGGCATCGAAACCGGCGGTCCGGCCGCCTTCAGCCCGGGTGATCGGCAGCGGTTCGCCAACCAGTTGGACCGGTTTTTGTCGGTGCATTTTCGAAACAAGTGATATCCGCTGGCCGCCGGCCCCTTGCCTGGCCGCGTTCCTCGCCGTTGCGCCACCTTCCCTGTCGATAATTTTTCTTCGGGCTCGCTTGACAACCTGGCTGGTTGTTTTATGTTTTGCGCCGGCATTACAAGCAGGGATTTGCTTGCTTATTGGGGCACGATGCAAGGATTCGAACCCTTGAGGTCGACCCCGTCGGTCACCGCCTCCCGGCTAATCCGCCCGATTTTTCATGCAATCAGGCCAGGGACTTGCTCGCCATTTCCCGTCTGCTGCTTTGCTCGCACCCAAGGCCTCCCGCAGCGAAGGCGGTATGTTTTTTTTGGAGATTCGTAATGATCCAGGTACACAATCTGACCCGAACGTATGGGGCGCTGAAGGCGGTCGACAACGTCTCTTTTGCGATCAAGCCCGGTGAGATCGTTGGTCTGCTCGGGCACAACGGCGCCGGCAAGACCACCATCATGAAAATGATCACCGGTTTTCTTGAACCCACCGGGGGCACCATCAGGGTCGATCAACTGGAGATGGCCACCGATCGTCGGGCGATTCAGGCCCTGATCGGCTATCTTCCGGAAAACTGCCCCCTCTATCCGGAGATGACCGTGGTCGGCTACCTCGAATATCAGGCCGCCCTGCACGGGATCCGCGATGCGCTGATGGGCAGACTGGTGCGGGACACCCTGGAGCGGACCGCGCTCACCGACAAGGCCGGCCAAGCCATTGGCACCCTGTCGCGCGGCTATCGTCAGCGGGTCGGTGTGGCCCAGGCCATCCTTCACCGCCCGCGAATCGTCATTCTCGACGAACCCACCAACGGGCTCGATCCCACCCAGATCCAGCATATGCGCAGCCTGATCAAGGATCTGGCCAAAGAAGCGACCCTGATCATTTCCACCCATATCCTTCAGGAGGTTCAGGCGGTTTGCGACCGGGCGATCATCATCCAGCATGGCCGCAAAGCCCTGGATGCGAGCCTGGCCGAACTCGGAGCCGGTCAGCGGTTGCTGGTGACCCTCGATGCCCGGGAAGAGGCGGCCACCTGGCTCCGCCGCCTGGAGGGGATCACCCGGGTCGATTGTCTGCCCGCCGCGCATGGCTACGCCTGCTTCGCCCTGTCCGGGACGCATCCGGCCAGAGAATTGGCCCCCCTGGTGGCCGCGGCCGTCACCCGGCGCGGCTGGAGTCTCTTCGGCCTGGAGCCGGAGTCGCGTAATCTTGAAAAAATCTTCAGTGAAATCAATATCGCTGCCGGGAGGGAACAATGAACACCTTGATCAGAGTCGCCCGCAAGGAATTGGCGGCATTTTTTGCCACGCCGGCGGCTTTTATCTTTTTCGGTGCTTTTCTAACGGCCACCCTGTTTATCTTTTTTTGGGTGGCGACCTTTTTCAGCCGCAACCTCGCCGATGTCCGGCCGATGTTCGAGTGGATGCCGATTTTATTGATTTTTCTGTCGGCGGTCAGCACCATGCGGGTCTGGTCCGAGGAACATCGCTCCGGCACCCTGGAGCCGCTGCTGACCGCGCCGGTCGGCCTGCCGGTGCTGGTGGGCGGCAAATTTCTTGCCTGTCTGCTGCTGGTCGCCATCGGACTGCTCCTGACCCTGCCGCTGCCGGTGACCGTTTCCTTCCTCGGCCAACTCGACTGGGGCCCGGTGTTCGGCGGCTATCTGGCCAGTCTGCTGCTCGCCGGGGCCTACATCGCCATCGGTTTGATGGTCAGCGCCCAGTTCAACAGCCAGATCGTCAGCCTGATCGTCACCACCCTGGTGTGCAGCGGTCTGTATCTGCTCGGCTCCGACACCCTGACCAGCTTCTTCGGCAATCGGGGCGGGGAGCTGCTCAAACTGCTGGGGGCCGGATCCCGGTTCGCCGCCATCACCCGGGGTGTGGTCGATCTGCGCGACCTGCTTTATTCGGTCAGCCTGATCGGCATTTTCCTCACCCTCAATGTCTACACCCTGGAGCGCCAGCGCTGGGCGGGCAACCCGACCAATCCGGTCCATCGACGCTGGGGGCTCGCGACCCTGCTGCTGGTGCTGAATTTCGTCCTGGTCAATGTGTGGCTGGCGCCCATCGGCCTGCTGCGCGCCGACCTGACCGCCGGCCGGATCTACTCGATCTCGCCGGCCACCCGTTCGTATCTGGCTAGGTTGCAGGAACCGCTCCTGATCCGCGGCTATTTCTCGGCCCAAACCCATCCTTTGCTGGCCCCCTTGCAGCCGCAACTCCGTGACTTGCTCCGCGAATACGAGGTGGCCGGCAACGGCCGGGTCAAGGTCGAGATCGTCGATCCCCAGGAAAAACCGGAGCTGGAGCAGGAGGCCGGCCAGAAATACGGCATCCGGCCGGTGCCTTTTCAGACGGCCTCCCGGCACCAGGCCGCGGTCACCAATTCGTATTTCGATATCCTGGTCAAATACGGCGACCAGTTCCTCACCCTGGGGTTTCAGGACCTGATCGAGGTCAAGAGAGAGGGCGACACCAAGATGGATGTGGCGCTGCGCAACCCCGAGTATGACCTCACCCGGGCGATCAAGAAAGTCTTGTACAGCTATCAGGGCGGCGGCAATCTCTTTGCCGGGATCGGCGCGCCGGTGGTGTTTCACGGCTATTTCTCCGCTGAGAACAAATTGCCGCAACCCTTGGTCGAATTAAAACGGAGCCTGGATTCGGTCCTGGCTGATCTCAAAAAACAGGGCGGCGACAAGTTTTCCTCAGACGTTATCGATCCCGAGGCCGATGGCGGCGCCGTTGCAGCGCAACTGACCAAGGAGTATGGCATGCAGCCCATGGTGGCCGGGCTGATGTCGACCACCCCCTTCTGGTTTTACATGACCCTGGAAAGCGGCGGCCAGCAGGTGCAGGTGGCCTTACCCGCCGAGCTCGATCAGGCAGCCTTGAAAACAACCATCGAGGCCGCGCTCAAACGTTTTTCCAAGGGGATGCTCAAGACGGTAGCCCTGTTTACGCCGCCACCCGAGCCAGCCATGGATCAGTTCGGCATGGGCGGGCAGGGTCCGGCCAACTCCTTCCAGCTGCTCACCCGTTTTGCCGAGCAGGAGCATCGGGTTAAGCCGGTGGATCTCAGCGGCGGCCAGGTGGATACCGAAGCGGATATCCTGGTGGTGATCGCGCCGGAAAAACTGGCGGACAAACAGCGCTTCGCCATTGATCAGTTCCTCATGCAGGGCGGGACCGTGGTGCTGGCCACCTCGCCCTTTGATGTGCAGCTCCAGGGTCGGCTCAATGTCAGTAAAAAGGAAAGCGGTCTGGCGGACTGGCTGGCCGGGTACGGGATAACCCTGAACCCCTCCATGGTCCTGGATCCCCAGAATGCCGCCTTTCCAGTGCCGGTGGAACGCCAGGTCGGCGGCCTGAGCGTCCAGGAAACCCATCTGCTCAACTACCCCTATTTCGTCGACATCCGCAGCGACGGCATGAACCGCGACAGCGGCCTGCTGACCGGCATCGATCAGTTGTCGATGACCTGGGCCTCGCCGGTCAGCATCGATGGCGAGAAAAATAAGGAACGCCGGGTGGTTCGTCTGCTGGAGAGCTCGAAGGGGTCCTGGCTGTCGGACGCCCTCAAGATTCAGCCGGATTTCAAACGGTACGGCCAGGCCGGCTTTCCCCAGGGCGAGGAGAGCGGCCGGCAGCTGCTGGCGGTGCTAGTGGAGGGCAAATTCGATTCCTGGTTCCGGGGCAAGCCTTCGCCCCTGGTGGAGGAAGCCCGGACACAGCAGGCGGAAAAGGAGAAACAGGCGCAGGCGAAGCAAGAGGCCGCGCCGGCGGATGCCGAGGGTAACCGTCAGGACGAGCTGGTCGACCAGGTGCCGGAGGTGGTTGGTCGGGTGCTGGATCGATCCCCGGACTCGGCTCGCATTATTTTGCTGGCCTCCAATACCTTTCTGGCCGATGCCAGCCTGGAACTCGCCTCCGGTGCCGGCGGCACCCGATATCTTAATCCGCTGCAG
>CAIMMA010000622.1 GCA_903842475.1 uncultured bacterium | reverse complement strand
CGACCCACTGGCGGTATTCGCCGCTGGTGACATTGGCCACCCATGGCTGATTGGCCAGATACCACTCCACGGTCTTGCGGATACCGGTGGTAAAAACTTCCGCCGGCCGCCAGCCCAATTCGCGCTCGATCTTACGGGCATCGATGGCATATCGTCGGTCGTGGCCGGGACGATCGGCCACATAGGTGATCAACCGGGCATAACTGCCGGCGGGATCGGGCCTGAGTTCGTCCAGCAGTTGGATAACCGCCCGGACGATCTCGATGTTGGGCATCTCGTTCCAGCCGCCGACATTGTACACCTCGCCGACCTGCCCTGCTTCGAGGATGCGGCGGATAGCGCTACAGTGATCCGTGACATACAACCAATCACGAACCTGTCGACCGTCGCCGTAGATGGGCAAGTGCTTGCCGGCCAGGGCGTTAGTGATGAGCAGTGGAACGAGTTTCTCGGGGAAGTGATATGGCCCGTAATTGTTGGAACAATTACTGATGGTCACCGGCAGGCCGTAGGTGTGATACCAGGCACGCACCAGATGATCACTAGCCGCCTTGCTGGCCGAATAGGGGCTATTAGGTTGATAGGGGCTGGTCTCGGTGAAGGGTGGATCATCCGGACCCAGTGAGCCGTAGACTTCGTCGGTACTGATATGATGAAAACGGAAGCGCCGCAAATCTTCCCCTGCCAAGGTGCCCCAATAGGCGCGCACCACCTCCAGCAAGGTAAAGGTGCCGTCAATGTTGGTTCGCATGAAGGCTCCCGGCCCCAGGATGCTCCGGTCGACATGGCTTTCCGCGGCAAAATTAACGATGGCACGCGGACGATGTTCAGCCAGCAATTGGTCGATCAGGCCGCGATCACAGATGTCGCCCTGCACAAAGACATGGCGGGGATCGCCAGCCAGCGCCGCTAGATTCTCAAAATTGCCGGCATAAGTGAGCTTGTCGAGGTTAATAACGGGCTCAGCAGACTGAGCCAGCCAATCGAGAATAAAGTTACTGCCGATAAAACCGGCACCGCCGGTAACAAGAAGAGCCATAGAGATATTTGTGACAAGTAAAGGTTTTTATATATTAAAGATATAAAATCTTAGCTAAAATTCGACAAACAGTGGTTAGAGAAAATAGCGAATGAGCAATGTTTCCACTATGACTCGACCACCTCATTCCCTCTTGCCCTGTTCTCTTGCCAGGGGAAGAAAACCATTTTTGCCGTATCCCTTCTCCCGAGTCGCAAGGAAAGACTTATTGCATTACATACCAATGTGTTGAGGCAGCATCAAAGGTTAGAGAATATCGACCATCTGCATACCCTGCGGGCCTCGGCTCACCCAATTCGCCGGTTTTGCTGACAGGGTACAATTGCAATCCCGGCGATGCGGTGAACGTCACTTCTCCGGTAACAGGCTCGGATAAAAAGACGGCTTTATTGCCTTTGTCGGGTAGGGAGCGTGCCATCAGCGTGACGAAAATTCGATTTGAATTTTCAATTGGTTTACTGTCTAAACTCTGAATAGCTACCACCGCTTTTTTGGTTCGAATTGCAAGGGTGGCATTGCTTAATTTGATATCTTCCCCTCCGAGTTCACCGGCTGCCACCTGGGATTTTGCAGTATTGATAGTCTGTATTCCTTTTTCCCAATTACGCAGCAATTCCCCTGTATCCGATTGAACAAAGGATTGCCCTGCTGGAATAAAATCTACATTTGAGTCTTTTATACCTGTATTTTCGCTAACGGGCGCTGTATGGCTTTTCAGCCACGGCAATTCTGGAATATTAGGCAGACGAACAGCAAACCGACTTGTCTCAAGTAAGGTGCGTATAGTTTTTGACGTGGTTGGGTCCTGCCGGGTATTAAAAAAAGTATTGCGATCCAACGACAGTGCAAACGTGTTCTTGGCCAGGGCGACATGGTCTTGTCGATACAGCAATGAGGCCGCCGGCATAAGGCCCATTATCGCTGGATCGTTGAATGACGAGTAATTACTCCCACCAATCTTGCCGTTAAGGGAGGCTTGGCTGTAGCCATACAGCATGATAGCATCCCATCCCTGTAGACTCGCAATGCTGGCGACAAAGAGCGGTGCGGTGAAGCGATCTGCTGCAGGGAATGGCTCAATGTTCCATTCTGTCATAGAAAGGGGTTTCCCTGAAACTTTTGCAGCGCCAGCCCAGCTCAAAAAGCCGGGATTAAATCGTGGATTACGCGAAAATTCCTCGGTTGATCCATACGCATGAACATCAATTATCCCACCGTCGGTCAAAGACGGTAATCCAGAAAGTCCCATACCACCCCAGCTATTGGTGGTGGCGATGAGTGATTGCACACCCAATTGCTGCAAGTGGTTGAGCATGTTCCGGTTGAAACGATGCTCGACATCGTTGAGGTAAATTTTGGACGCACCCATTTCCCACGTTCGCACAATTTTGTCATAGGATAGATTTTGAGTAGCCGCAAATATTTTTGCATCTGCATAAAAGAACTGGCTGTGCAGAGGAACACCTTTGTTGCCCAACAAGGCACTACCGAAATGATGGGACAGGTCGTTTTCGTTGGTCAGCAGCAGGGCAACTATCGAAGGATCGTCCTTGTAGGCGATACCAGTAAACTCGTTGACATGTGACAGATAGGCTGCATTGAATACCTGCATCTGCGACTGGATGCTACCACTGTAATAATTAAACCCTTTGACTTCAGATTCTTCTTTTCCCTTTGCCAGATCAGAGAAATTGTCGATGCCGTCATTTTTAGTGAATGTCCTGCCGACATGCAAATCCAGCCAGATATAAACCCCCTGCTCCTGAAGGCACGAGATCCACAAATCCAATTTTCTGAAAGACTCAGCAGAGAGTGCCTGGGTTGAGTCTTCCGGGTTTTTGAAGATGTTGGGTTTGACCCATTTTGCATCGTGGTGATGGACTCGCACCAAATTAAAACCGAGTTGAGCAATTCTTCGCGCCTGTTTTTTGATATTTTCATCGCTGGTAGTAAACAGCGCAGCCGCCTGGACATTTGCACCCCAGAACTTAACCGGCGTTCCGTCGGCAAACATGAGCCGGTCGCCATTAGTTTTGACAACGCCATGCTTTCCTGCAGGAGAATCATGTTCGTTCAAAAAAGACAGATCAACTGGTGAAGTATCAAGTGGCAAGACATCTTGATGCCATGAACCAAGGTCTATGGCATCATCAAGCAAATTTCCAGGACCCGAAAGCTTGACGGTTTCATCGACCGTGACGGTCATGGTTGTCTGATTTTCCCCCTGCACAATGGACTCGAAAAAGAAAGCGCGAACGGTATCACCCTGCTTTCCTTCAAAAAATAGGCGGGAAAGAGCCGGAACAAACTGTACGGTTACAATATATCCTTCCGGTGTTTGCCAGCGCCATCCCGTGTTTCCAGGCAATAATTCAGGAGACTTTGCTGCTGCGGAGAAACTCGGAGAGTGTAAGGCAAACTTGAATTCAATGCCAAACCCGGTTGCATCTGGAACATTTTGCTGTTTATCCCAACTGTAATTCCATATCATCTGCTTCGGATGCGACCCAAGATGCAACACGCCGGTAAAATCAATGCCCAGGACAGGAACCTTGCCGATAAACGTCGACCTGAAATCTCCATTCTGGTCGACTTGATAGGTAGGATGAATCTGGGTATCAGCATATCGCCAGTTTTTAGCCCATCCGACATACGATGAAGTAATAACAGGGACAGTTTTATCAATTGCTGAGAACAAAGCCTGTTTTTCATCGACCCGCAGGGAGTCCACCGCGTAACACGGATCTGCAAACACCATAAAGGCGATGATAAACAAATTGTAACGATTCATAATTTATTTCCTCAATACTGGTAGGTTTGCAATTCCAGTCCAACCGATCAATGCGCCTTGCTCTTTGCTCCGTCCGTCTATTCCGGCAACCGCCCGTATTCGTCTTCGAATCGGACAATATCATCCTCCCCCAGATAACTGCCGATCTGCACCTCGATGAGTTCCAGCGGAATCACTCCGGGATTTTCCAGACGGTGCACCGTGCCGCAGGGAATATAGGTGGCCTCATCTTCCTTGAGCAGGAAAGACTGCTCGCCGTTCTGCACCCGGGCCGTCCCCGAGACCACCACCCAATGCTCGTAGCGGTGATGGTGCATCTGCAGGGAGAGTCGGGCTCCAGGCGTGACCGTAATCCGTTTGATCTGAAAACGATCCTGCATCTCAAGAGTGGTGTAACAGCCCCAAGGCCGATACACAGTCCGGTGGATATTGAATTCAGGCCGCTTTTCTTTCTTCAATTTGGCAACGATGGCTTTGACGTCCTGCGACCGATCCATTGGCGCTACCAACACCGCATCGGCGGTTTCCACCACCATGGTGTCCCGAAGGCCTATTGCCGTTACCAGTCTGTGCTCGGATCGAATCAACGAGTTGTGCACATCCTCGAGGATCACATCGCCAGCAACCGCATTGCCATCACCGTCCCTGGCTGCAACCGCCCAGAGTGCCTGCCATGAGCCGATATCGCTCCAACCGATGTCTGCTTCGACCACCGACGCCTTGTCGGTTTTTTCCATCAGAGCGTAATCGATCGAATCCGCCGGACAGGCGGCCATAGCCGCACGGTCGAACCGAAAAAACCGGCCATCGGGTTTCCCCTTGTCAACTGCCTCGGTCATGCGGGCCGCAATCTCGGGGGCAAATCGCTTCATTTCCGTCAGCAGGGTCTCAGCGGTAAAGGCGAACATGCCGCTGTTCCACAAATATTTACCGCTGGCCAAATACTGCTCAGCAGTGGCCTGATCCGGCTTTTCTACAAAACGCTCCACCCTGTCGCCCTCGCCGCGGGCAATATAGCCGTAGCCGGTTTCCGGGTGATCGGGCACAATCCCAAAGGTGACGATACGCCCCTGCTGGGCAAGAACCACAGCTTTGCTAACTGCCTGCACAAATGATTCGGCATTGAGAATCAGGTGGTCAGCCGGAAGCACCAGCAGCACATCACCTCCCCGCCCCTGGTTGACCATACAGGCTGCAGCACCGCAAATGGCTGGGGCCGTATTTTTGCCAAAGGGTTCGAGCAGGATGCTGAAATCGGGAAAAAGATGAAGTTCCTCGATCTGGTTCTTAGTCAAGAATCGGTGCTCTTCACCGACCACAACCATGGAAGACACCGCTCCTTCCAGTCCATGAACCCGCTGCAAGGTTGCCTGGAGCAGGGAAAGTTCACCGGTCAGTTTGAGAACCTGTTTCGGATAGAGTTCACGGGAAAGGGGCCAGAGCCGGGAGCCGGTACCGCCGGCCAGAATAATAGGTTGTAGTGCCACGCCATCACCTCATCGTTTTTAGTTATTGTAGATTCAATATCTGATCGCCAGCCAATCTATGGATATGGGCTGGGCTCTGGTCGCAGGTCTCCGCGATGCGAACATGTTGGAATTTCGCTTCATATTGATCTCATCAGCGTGTACACCGTAATCTCTGGAGGGCAGAAAAACCGAGCTGCCGTTGTAGAAAAGCCGACACCCCGGCTGGTATGACCGATTAATGAGCCGTGGCACCATGTACCGGAAAGATATTTATAGCTGCAGGATGTGTTGGCTATAATCGGCAGACCCGTCGGCAAGCAGATTTGGCCGCCGTGGGTGTGTCCGCACAAATACAAATCAACCCCTATTCGCTCGGCCTCGGCAATGATCTCTGGTGAATGGGCCAGCAAAAGAGTAAAAGCATCTCGCCCCATTTGCCCAACTGCTCGGGACAGATCATGTGCCCCGTAGAAATGGGGGTCATCAACTCCGGCAAGCAGAATTTCCGTTCCCCTCCTCTCTATTAAAACCCTCTCGTTCAGAAGCATCTGTAATCCCATCCGCTCCAACGATGGCACAAACTCCAGGAAATCATGATTTCCCAGAATGCCGAAGCATCCGTCCGGTGCGTCAAGCGCCTGCAGGATCGGCTCCATGGCCTCGAGACACGGTGCATAATCGCCATGCGTCTCAAACCGGTAATCGCCGGTAACCACTGCCAGGTCATATTCAAGCCCGGACAGGGCTTTCACAATTCCTGCCCCCTGGTCAATCAGAACGTCGGCGTGCAGATCCGATAGCTGTACGATCCGATACCCGTCAAACTCTATGGGAAGGGCTGTGAAGTGCATTTCCACCTGCTCAACCTGGTAGGCGGCACAGTTCTTCCTGGCCCTACGAGCAAGGCCGCTCATTTTCAAGAGAGCCTCGAGCACGACGCGAAGGGCATGAACGTTTTCAAAATGCAGATGGCCGCACCCGGCACCGTATAGGGTGGCGGAATGTTCAACCTGCAGGAGCATGCGGCGCTCGGCCATGTTGCGGCCGAGGCGATCGAAGAGCGGCAGCAGGTCGCCTGAGGTCGGGGGGAACATCAAGGCGCTGATGCCTGGCCAGTTCTGGCCGCTTGCAAAACAATCTTCAGGTCACCGGCAAATGTTCTGGTCACGGCATGAAAATTTTCACGGGCGATACGTTCCTCCTCATTTTCCGGCAGCGCCCCCTCCACCTCCCAAATCCTGAACAACCCTCGTGGCACGTCCAATTCAAGACGGCTCTCCACCGAGGAGGAACCCATCGTGGGCAGGGCACCGACCAGGAGCAGATGGCCGGTGATGACCTGTACCAGTCCCAGCCAGCGACACAGCAAGATTGGCCCGCAGGTAAACTCCCGAGACATAAACGGCAGACGGCGGTGCTCGCCGCTCAACGATTTCATGCGGAGATTACCATTGCCGTGGGT
>CAIMMA010000621.1 GCA_903842475.1 uncultured bacterium | reverse complement strand
TCAGCGACCATCTGATTGATAATTTCCAACCAACGCACCCTTGAGGCGATCTGCCTTGCCATGATGGCTTTCATTGCCTGGGGTTGCGTCTCGTACCCGCCGGTCACATTAAACAACACTGGTATTTGTGGTGATTGAAAAGTTATTCCATGCATATAGGCGGAAAAATCGTCAACCGCTCCGGCGACCAGGGGGCTATGATTGGCAACGCTGACCTTCAACGGGATGACCTTGGCACCCCGGGCGGCACAACACTCGCCGACCGCATCCAGCCCCTGCATATCCCCGGACAGCACAATCTGGGAACCGGTATTGTGGTTCGCCACCACCGCAACTCCCGGTCCGGAAAAATCGGCCAACAGTTGCTCAACGTCCTCGATGCTTAAGCCGACAATGGCCCGCATCCCCCCTGGATGCGCCGCCCCTTCCCGCTCCATCAGTTCGCCGCGCTTGGTCACCAGGGCGAGGGTATCGGCAAGATTGAGGACGCCGGCACCGAACAAGGCGGAATATTCCCCCAGGCTGTGTCCCGCCAGAAACGAAGGCGCGAATCCGGGCAACCGTTTATGCAACTGCTGCCAGCAGATAAGGTTGATCACCGTCAAGGCCGGCTGCAGATACAACACCCGGGTCAAATCTTCCAAGGGACCTGCAAAACATAGCTGACGGAGTGGAAATCCCGAAATTTTTTCAGCCAGATCCATCAACGCCGAGGCCTCAGCATCCTGATTGACGAAATCCTGCCCCATACCGATATACTGGGAACCTTGTCCCGGAAAGATAACTGCGGTTTTTTTCATAAAGAGAATGAGTAAAGGTTGTTATGCGTGCCCGGCCTGGCCACGCTCGAGCACAAGGTTTTTAACAATAAAAAGACCAACACCGATGGTGATGGCGGAATCGGCGACATTAAAGGCCGGCCAATGGGAGGTGCCGACATAGACATCGAGAAAATCGATCACAAAACCATATCGAATCCGGTCGATCAGGTTGCCGATGGCGCCGCCGGCAATCAAGGCCAGGGACAAGGTATAGAGCACGCTGTTGCGTCCAAAACTGCGCAGGGAGAGCCAGATGATCACCAAAGCGACCCCGGCCGCACCGATGAAAAAGACCTGACGCCACTGGGCCGGTTGCCCGGCCAGGATGCTGAAGGCTGCGCCGTTGTTGGTAAGATACGTCAGGTTAAAAAAACCGGGAATGACCGTCTGGCTTTCATACAGGGCAAAATGGTTGAAAATAAAGAATTTCGTCGCCTGGTCAATGCCGACCACCACCAGGATGACCGCAAAGAACAAAACCAGCAAGGCCCGGCTCATCCGGCCAACTGCCGGACAACACCGGCGCAGCGCGTGCAGAGGGCGGGATGCTCCTGATCCGCGCCGACTGTGGTGGCGATCGTCCAGCACCGTTCGCACTTGGCGCCCGGTGCCGGCTGCACCGCTATCTGCATCCCGGGCAGCGCTTCCGCTTCGACAAAGACCAGTCCCCCCCCCTCATCGCCTCCGGCCAGGCGCAGGCTGGAGACGATACAGAGTTCGCGCAACTGGTCCAAATTGTCCGCCAGGAAATTGACCCATTCACCGCTCACCCGCAGAACTACCTCCGCATCCAGGGAAAGGCCGATCACCTTGTCGCGGCGGGCCCCTTCGAGCACGCGGGTGATCCCGCTTCGCAGGGTCAGCAGTTTATCCCACCGTTCGTTGAAGAGCTCATCCCTGGCGATATCGTCCACCAAAGGGAAATCAACAAAGAAAATCGATTCCGCCAGGGGCGCCTCCGGGGCCTGATTATGGAGATGCTCCCAGGCCTCTGCCGCCGTGAAGCTTAAGATCGGCGCCATCAATCGCAGCAGGCCGTCAAGGATTCGGTGGATAACGGTTTGGGCGGCCCGACGTTCCGGCCCTGCAGGGGCGGAACAGTAGAGACGATCCTTGAGCACATCCATATAGAGACTGGAAACGGTGGTGCCGCAGAAATTATGGAGGGCATGGTACACCGCATGGAATTCGTAACGCTCGTAGGAACGAGTAATCCGCTCGGTGATTTCGGCAAATTTCACCAAAGCCCACCGGTCGATGGCGGTCAGGGCTCCCGGGGCCACACCATCCCTGGCCGGATCGAAATCATAGAGGTTACTCAATAAAAACCGCAGGGTATTGCGCATTTTTCGATAGGCGTCGGAGACATGCCTGAGGATCTCATCGGAGACCTTGACATCGTCCTGGTAATTCTCACTCGCTACCCACAACCGGAGGACCTCGGCACCGTACCGGTCGATCACCTCCTGGGGGGCCACGACGTTTCCTACCGATTTCGACATCTTCTTGCCCTGGCCGTCAACCACGTACCCATGGGTCAAGACCCCTCGGTAAGGCGCCCGCCCCCTGGTGCCGACCGAAGTGAGCAGAGAGGATTGAAACCAGCCCCGGTGCTGATCGCTGCCTTCCAGATAGAGATCAGCCGGTGAGCGCAATTCCGGCCGCTGCTCCAGTACCGCTGCATGGCTGGTGCCGGAATCGAACCAGACATCGAGGATATCGCTCTCTTTCTTGAATGCTTGACCGCCACAGGTGCAGGCCAATCCCTCGGGCACGAAATCCGCCGCCTCATACTTGAACCAGGCATCGGCGCCTTCCTTGCTGAACAGCTCGTCGATTCGCCTGCAAACCGCCTCGTCCTTCAATATCTCGCCACAGTCGGTGCAGCTCAGCACCGTAACCGGCACACCCCAGGTCCGTTGCCGGGACAGACACCAATCCGGCCGGGCTTCAACCATGCCGTAGATCCGCTGCTTGCCCCAGGCCGGCGTCCAGACGACCTCGTCGATCGCCGCCAGGGCTTTGGCACGCAGCTGCAGGTTTTCCATGGCAATGAACCATTGGGCCGTGGCCCGGTACATCACCGGTTTTTTGCAGCGCCAGCAGTGGGGATAGCTGTGACTCAGGGCCATTTCCTTGACCAGAGAACCGTCGGC
>CAIMMA010000620.1 GCA_903842475.1 uncultured bacterium | reverse complement strand
GTTCGATATCCTCCACCCGCTCCCGCAGCGGCGGCACCTTGAGGGTAAAAGCAGGAAAGGCGCTGAAAGAGATCGTCGCGGAAGGTCTGGGCGCGGATCATGTCCGCCACATCCCGATTGGTGGCGGTCACCACCCGCACATCGAGTTTTTTCACCCTGGTGTCGCCCAAACGGCTGATTTCGCCGTTTTCCAGGAAACGCAGCAGCTTGGGCTGCAGGGCGAGCGACATATCGGCCACCTCGTCGAGAAACAGGGTGCCGCCTTCGGCCAGTTCCAGTTTGCCCGGTTTGTCAATGGCTTCATGAAAGGCCCCTTTGCGCGAACCGAAGAGTTCGCTTTCAAACAGACCCTCCGGAATGGCGGCGCAGTTCAGCGGGATATAGGCACCTTTGCGCCGGGAAAAGCTATGGAGGGCGGCGGCCACATGTTCCTTGCCGCTGCCGGCCTCCCCGGAAATGAACACCGGCACATTGATCGGGGCGATGGTGCGGATGTCTTCGTAGAGCTTGACCATCTTTTCGCTGCGGATGATGGTCTCATCCTTGCTGGCCAGCCGCGTCTTCAATGATTCCCGCTCCTGGTGCATCTGTTGGCGGCCGATCAGATTGTCGAGGAGCACGGCCCCGTACAGCGCCAGGATTTCCAGGGTGCCTTGGGCGCTCGCGCTGAAAAAATCATGATCCCGATGATCGAGATAGAGGCAACCGGTCGCCTTGCCGGCCCGCAGCAGGGGGGCGCACAGTACCGAACGCTCCCGTCCGTCCTTGTCTTTGCGGTCTTTATCGCCTGTTGCCAAGCCCCGGGCAGGCCCGGCGCCGCCTCGTTCCATTACCAGTTGCACGATATCCTGGCGGATCTCCCGGCTGGACCGCTGCGGATCAAAGTTGTGGGTCGTTGCATAGATAAGTTCATTTTTGGGGTTGAGCTGCGCCAGAAATCCCCGCTCCGCCTGCAGCAGTGCCACTGCACCCGAGAGCATCCGTTCGCCCAGCGCCTGAACCTCGTCGATTCGGTGCAGCTCCAGCAGCAAGCGGCTGAGCCTTCCCAGCGACGTGCCCTCCTCGGATCCGGCAAGCGCCGCCGGTGTGCAGGTCGGTTCGAGGCTGAAAAGAATCGTTGCCGAATCGATCGGCCCGGACGCCGCCGCCGGGAGATCGGTTGGCAAGGAAAAAACCTGTGATGGCCGGCTTGGGTCGACCTCGTCGATGAAGGTAAAAAAATAATCGACGATGCGAAAGGTCATGCCGTGGGCCATGGGGAGGGCGCTGACTTTTTTAGTATCCATCCACACGGCGTTGGTGCTTTGGTGGTCAAAAAGGATGAAGTCGCCGTTTTCCTGTTGGTCGATGGAGGCATGCCGACGGGAAACCTGCGGCGAGGCCAGGACGATATCATTATCGTCTTCACGGCCGATGGTGATCGAGGCGGCGAACTCAACGACCCGATAATTTTGGGCATCCTGGCATATAATGAGTTTGGGCATGGCAATCAATGGGGTTGGCTGGTTTCAGCCGCCTGGGATGGTGACCTCGGCGGCAGGGAAAACCGCGGTTTACGGTCCTGATACCAATGCAAGGGCATCGGCAGGGGCAACATAGCATCCACCCCAATTTTAGGCGATAATTTCCGTGGTGACGTCGATTACCGCAAGAGAGCGCTGCCGGCGAACGCTGAAAGATATTCTTATATCGATAAAAACAACCCGGTTCCTTGACTGGCAACCTCGCTTTGTAATATACTTTTTTACGGTTACAAGATGCTTTTTCGGTCTGTTCGACAAGGGGTCGCGGCAGTAGATGAACGGGTAGCGAACGAGCCCTTGGCTCTTCCTGCCCCCGCATCACGAAAAAGTCTTTCCCCATCCTTGCTCAAGGAGGCCTGTTGTGAAAAAAATCGTCAACACACTGGTAGTTGCTTTTTTCTTTTCTCTGTTGGCAGTCCCGGCCTTTGCCCTGACTCCCGAGGAACTCGCGGTTGAATCCGAGGCGTATGTGAAAACCACCGAGAAAACCACTCCGACCATGCCGGAGACCATTGTGGCCAAGGTTGAAGAGGCCTGTGCCCTCCTGACCAAAGAAGGACCGGCGGCCTTTCCTAAGTTCAAGGGCAAGGGCAGTGCCTTTTTGTTTGATGGCACCTATATCTGGATCCATAGCCTCAAAGAGACCAAGATGCTCATGCACCCGATCAAGTTCAAAATGGAAGGCAATGAGCTCATCGGCCTGAAAGACGAGAAGGGCAAGCGGTTCTTCGTGGCCATGAACAATGTCGCCAGCGAGAAAGGGGCAGGTTGGGTTGAATATTTCTGGCCGGTCCCCGGCTCCAAGGATATCGTTCGCAAGGTCTCCTATGTGAAGAAATGCACCATGTCCGACGGTGTCGATGTCGTCATCGGAGCCGGCATTTATAACGGCGACCCGGCAGCCATGGCCAAATTGGACATTAAATAAGGTCCCGGAGCGGCAAACGGGATGTCCCCGGTTTTCGACGGCGCCATGTCGAAGCCGGGGATCATGTCGCACTCCTCATACCCCGCCGTGAGTCTGGCAAACCGCCTTTTTCCCCCTATACCCCGGGGCGAGTTCCCCAGGGGTTGTTCACCTTCATTGATTGGAACAGGACCATAAGTATGACTTTTTCTTTTTTCGCGCAAAGTTTGAAAACCAAGTTGTACGGGTTAGTACTCTTTGGAGTGGTGATCATTGTCATGCTTGTGGGGACCGGCGTCCATTATTACGGCAATATCAATAAGGCCAATGCCACCAAGGCTGATTTCAATCGGCTGATCAATATGTTGGATGATGCCCGAATTGCCGAGAAGACCTATCTGCAGTTTTTCGCCGAGGAAGTGAAAGGAAAATTCGAACAACTGGGGGGCGACACCGGCAAGGCCTTTGAAACCGTCACCAAGAAAAACAGCGATCCCGAGATCGCCAAACAGCTGACCTCGGCCAAAGAATTGCTCGGCCAATACCAGCAGGTGTTCCAAGAGGTGGTCAAGACCCACGGGCAACAGGAACAACTCAAAAAAGAGATGATGCAGCCCCTGCTGCGAGCCCTGGATCTGCTGGGAATGATTCAGAAGGAGATGGAAGCCAGTCAGGCGACCAAACAGATGGAAGGGAGCGACCTCAATGCTTCGGAAAACGAGCTGCTCAATGTTGCCAGAGATTGCAAGATTGGCTTTCTGCAGCTGCAGAACCTGCAGCTGCAGTTTCTGCTTTCCGGTGACACCGGGCTGATGGCCTCCTTCAAGAAAATCACCGACGATATTGTCAACAGCAGCACTCCCGCCCTGCAGGAAACCGCTTTGGTCCTCAAAAATGCCAAGATTATCGATCAGGCCAAGGAAATCAAGGGAACGGTAAAAAGTTTTCTCCAATTGATCGAGCAGTCCCAGGCCATGGGCGTCAAGGAGCGGGAGGCGATCAAGCAGCTGGACAACGCCGGGAGAAAAGCGATCGAGCCGGTGGATGCCGTGGTCAGGCTCACCAACACCATTATTACCAACCAGGTCAGAGCAGCGGTGATTGCGCTTCTCATCATTGTTGGTATGGGTATTGCCGCCTTTCTGGGGCTCTCCTTTTTCCTGATCCAGGCGATCACCAAGCCGCTGCAGCAGGTGGTGGCGGGGTTGAAGGATATCGCCGAAGGGGAAGGCAACCTGACCAATCGGCTGGAGGTTACCTCCCAGGATGAGATGGGCGAGCTGGCCAAATGGTTTAATGTCTTTATCGCCAAAATTCAAACCGTGATCCATGATGTGGCCCAGAATGCCGCTCACCTCCAGGGATCCTCCCAGCAGTTGCTGGGGATTGCCGGGCAGATGTCGGTAGGCGCCGATCAGACCTCGGGCAAAGCCAATACCGTGGCCGCGGCCGGTGAAGAAATGAGCGCCAATATGGGCTCGATGGCTTCGGCCATGTCCGAAGCCTCGGGCAATGTCAGCATGGTGGCTGCCGCCATCGAGGAGATGACCTCCACCATCACCCAGATCGCCGATAATGCCGACAAGGCCGCCAAAATCACCGCCGGCGCGGTCTCGCAGACCGAAAACGCCTCGCTGCAGATCAGTGAGCTGGGGGAGTCGGCCAAGGATATCGGCAAAGTCATCGAAACCATCACCGATATTTCCGAGCAGGTCAATCTGCTGGCGCTCAACGCCACCATCGAGGCCGCCAGGGCCGGTGAGTCGGGCAAGGGTTTTGCGGTGGTCGCCAACGAGATCAAAGAACTGGCTCGGCAGACTGCCACCGCCACCAGCGAAATCAAACAGCGGGTTGAGGGCATCCAGCATTCGACCCGGGGAACCGTGGCCGAGATCACCGCCATCACCAAGGTGGTGAACGAGGTCAATCAGATCGTCGGCGTGATTGCCGGGGCGGTGGAAGAACAATCCTCGGCCACCAGGGAGATTGCCAGCAATATCAGCCAGGCCTCCATGGGGATCAGCGAAGTCAACGAAAACGTCTCCCAGGGTTCGGAGG
>CAIMMA010000619.1 GCA_903842475.1 uncultured bacterium | reverse complement strand
GGCTCCACGGGTTTATAAGCAACAAGGAGAAAGAAACACCATGGCCGGTTTCATCGACTTCCACACCCATGCCTTTCCCGACCATATAGCCCCTGCGGCCATCGCCTCCCTGGAAAAAGACGGCAATATCAAGGCCTACCTGGACGGCACGGTGTCGAATCTGCTGGCCTCCATGGATCGCAGCGGCGTCGATCAGTCGGTGCTCTGCTCGATCGCCACCCGCCCGGCGCATTTCACCCCTATTCTGGAATGGTCCAAGACCATCCGCTCGGAGCGCATCATCCCCTTTCCCTCGCTGCATCCCGCCGACCCCCAATTGCTGGAGCATCTGCAGGACATCCATGACGCGGGATTCAAGGGGGTCAAGATGCACTCCTACTACCAGGATTTTTTTCTCGACGATGAGAAACTCAGTCCCTTGTACATGAAAATGAGTGATCTCGGGATGATTCTGGTCATCCACGCCGGATACGATATCGCCTTTCCTAAAATCCGGCGGGCCGACCCCCTGCGGATTTTCACGGTGTGCCGAAGATTCCCCGACCTGAAGCTGATCGCCACCCATCTGGGTGGCTGGGATGAGTGGGAGGATGTGCGTCGTCTGCTTACCGGCAAGCCGATTTACATGGAGCTTTCTTTTGCCTTGGATTTCCTCGATCAGACCCGGCTGCGGGATATGCTGCTCTCCCACCCGCCGGAATACCTGCTGTTCGGCACCGACAGCCCCTGGACCGACCAGGCGACCACCCTCAAGATGCTGGGCAAGCTGGGCTTGCCCGACACCCTTTTCGAACAGATCACCGGCAGCAACGCCCGCCGACTCCTGGCCGCTTAAACAGGCGAGGTCGCTTAGCGCAGGGCCTGGCGGATCCGCTCCATGGCCTTGATCACATTGGCCTCGGAATTAAAAGCCGAGAGACGGATATACCCCTGACCGCATTTGCCGAATCCCGCCCCCGGTGTGCAGACCACCCCGGCCTTTTCCAGCAGCATATCGAAAAATTCCCAACTGTCCCGATTCCCCTGAATCCAGATATACGGTGCGTTGTCGCCGCCCACATAGCTATAACCTAACTCGGCCATGGCCTTGCCGATGATCTTGGCGTTGGCAAGATAGCCGTCGATCAGAGCCGTGCATTGCGCCTTGCCCTCGAACGAATAAACCGCCTCGGCCGCGCGCTGCACCGGATAGGAAACTCCGTTGAATTTGGTGCAGTGCCGCCGGTTCCAGAGCGGATGGAGGGGTTGCCTGGCGCCCTGGGCATCAAAGGCCATGCACTCCTTGGGCACCACCGTATAGGCGCAGCGGGTGCCGGTGAACCCGGCGCTTTTTGAATAGCTGCGGAACTCGATCGCCACCTCGCGGGCGCCCTCGATCTCATAGATGGAATGCGGCAGCTGGGGATCGCGGATAAAGGCCTCGTAAGCGGCGTCAAAGAGAATGAGCGCCTTGTTGTCCCGGGCAAAATCGACCCAGATCTTGAGTTGCTCCCTGGTGATGGTGGAACCGGTGGGGTTGTTGGGAAAACAGAGGTAGATCAGATCAACCGGCTCGGTCGGCAGGTCGGGGACATAGTTATTTTCTTTGGTTGATTCGAGATAGACAATGCCCTCAAAACGACCATCCTTGAAGCTGCCGGTGCGGCCCGCCATGACATTGGTATCGAGATAGACCGGGTAGACCGGGTCGGGGATGGCGATGCGGGCGTCGGTGCTGAACAGTTCCTGAATGTTGCCGGTATCGCACTTAGCCCCGTCGGAGACAAAAACCTCATCGGCATGGACCTCGGCGCCGCGGGCCTGAAAATCGTTGACCGCGATCGCCTGCCGCAGAAAATCGTAGCCCTGCTCCGGCCCGTAGCCGCGGAATCCGCTGGTGGTCGCCATTTCGTCAACCGCGGCATGCATGGCTTGGACACAAGCAGCTGGCAGCGGATTGGTGACATCGCCGATTCCCAGCTTGATCACCTCGCGCTCCGGGTTGCCTGCCTGAAAGGCCGCCACCCGTTTGGCGATATCGGAAAAAAGGTAGGAGGCCTGCAACTTCAGATAATGTTCATTCACTTTCAACATGAAAAGAGTCCCTGTAAAATAGAAACCCGCCGATCACACGGCAGGAGTTAGAGGTCCACCTTGACGCGGTTGCTGAAATCATAGCCGCCGGTGGAGAGATCGTAATCCATTCGGCCCGCCGTCAACTTGAGGTTAGGGGCGCGCAACTCGACCTTGCCAGGACTGACCGCCATCTTGGTGGCATCATAGTAATCAATCCGTTCCGACAACAGCTGCTGATTTTTGGTGGGTTTACTGATGACAACCCGTTCGGTGAGAACCAGGTGCCGCTTGTCGATGTAATATTTTCCTTTTTTGCTGGTGATGCCGGTCGGCTCCTTCTCGGTGCCGATATACAAGGCACTGACCCCCACCATTTCGATATCGTGGTCCTGTTCGCTGGTGTAGGCTCGGTCGGCGTCGATCTGCCACTCCTCCTTGCCATTACTGGTCAGGGTAATGACCACTTCATCCATGATGAAGTTCTGGATGGGCGAGTCGGCTTCCAGCTGCGCCAATTTCGGATTATATCCGCCCCGTGGGGCCAGAAAGGCGCTCACCAGCGGTTTCCACAATGGGCTGGTGGCCAGAAACAGCAGCGGCACCATCCATAACAGATTGCGGGGATTGTTGATCATCGGTCGAATTGGGCCAGCATTCTGAGATATTGGCCGCGGGCTTCGAGAATCAGATCGCAGACCTCGCGAACCGCTCCGCTTCCGCCTCCGCGCTCGGTGGTATAATGGACCCGTTGCCTGATCTCCACCACTGCATTGGCGGGTGCCGCGGCAAAACCAACCCGGTTGAGAAGAGGCAAATCCATCCAGTCGTCTCCTATATACGCGGTCTGGGGCGGCCTCAAGCCGGTTTGCTTGAGTATATCTTCATATACCAAAAGTTTATCCGACTTGCCCTGATAGACCTGACTGATGTGCAGGTCGCGGGCCCGCCGGGCCACCGCCTCGGAGGTGCGGGCGGTGATGATGCCCACCGCTACCCCGCTCTCCTGCAGCAGCCGGATTCCCAGGCCGTCCTGGGTGTTGAAACGCTTGGTTTCGAGATCGCCGGTGCCATAGGTGATGCTGCCGTCGGTGAGCACGCCGTCGACATCGAGCAGCAGCAGCTGCACGGCCGCTGCCCGGGGCAGGACCGCCTGCCAGGCCGGGCTGCGCTCTATTGGGCGGTTCCTCTGCATGGCCCGGGCCCGCAGGGCCTCGGTCAATGCACAGTCAGAGGGGTAGCCCGTGCCCGCCAATCCGCACCCTTGCTCAACCATCGATCACCCCGCTCACCGCCTGCCGCACGGCCAGCAATTGCCTGAGCAAGGATTCCACCCCAGCCAAGGGCAGGGAGTTGGGACCGTCGCACAGCGCCTTGTCCGGGTCGGGGTGCACCTCAATGAAGAGGCCGTCAATCCCGACAGCCATCGCCGCTCGAGACAAGGCTGGGATAAATTCGCGCTGGCCGCCGGAACTCCCGCCGGCGCCTCCCGGCAGCTGCACCGAATGGGTGGCGTCATAGATCACCGGGCAGCCGAAGGATCGCATCACCGGCAAGGACCGCATGTCCACCACCAGGTTGTTGTAGCCGAAACTGGCCCCGCGCTCGGTCAACAGGATCCGGTCGCCGCCGGCGCCGCGCAACTTGGCGACCGCATGCTCCATGTCCCAGGGTGAAACGAATTGTCCCTTCTTGATATTGACCACCTTGCCGGTTTTGGCGGCGGCAACCAGCAGATCGGTCTGGCGGCAGAGAAAGGCGGGAATCTGAAGAATATCGAGACAATTGGCGGCCAATTCGGCATGGGCAGGCTCGTGGATATCGGAGACCACCGGCACCCCCACCTCCTCCCGCAGACGGCTGAGCAGGCGCAAGCCCTTTTCCACCCCCGGACCGCGGAACGAAGTGAGCGAGGTGCGGTTAGCCTTGTCAAACGAGGCTTTAAACACATAGGAAATACCCAGCCGGGCGGTGATCGCCTTCATTTCCCGGGCAATCTCCCAAGCCAGGTCGCCGCTTTCCAGGACGCAGGGACCGGCCATGAGCAGCAACGGCGCCCCTGGCCCGATGGTGATCGTTCCGGAGGGGGTGGGGAATTCGACGGTCTTCATCATGTCCGTGGGTTTTCTTGCTTATGGGTGATGGCCGCCTTGATAAAATCACGGAACAGGGGATGCGGCCGCATGGGTTTGGACTGGAATTCCGGATGAAACTGACAGCCGAGGAACCAGGGATGCTCGGCCAGCTCGACAATCTCCACCAGGTTTTCGTCCGGTGAGGTGCCGCTGATGATCAACCCGGCCGCCTCCAGCTGCTGGCGGTAGGTATTGTTGAATTCGTAGCGGTGACGGTGGCGTTCGCTGATCGAAGCCTGCCCGTAGGCTGCGGCGGCCAGGGTGCCGGCTTTGAGCACGCAGGGGTAGGCCCCGAGCCGCAGGGTGCCGCCCATGTCGGAATCCTGGTCCCTGGTTTCGATCTTGCCGGTGCGGAAATCGAACCACTCGGTCATCAGATAAATCACCGGGTGCGGGGTGGTGAGATTGAACTCCACCGAATGGGCTTTTTCTATTTTTGCAATATTGCGTGCAAACTCGACCACTGCCAGCTGCATGCCCAGACAGATGCCGAAGAAGGGTATTTTCCGTTCGCGGGCATAGGTCACCGCCCGAATCTTGCCTTCCATGCCGCGGCTGCCGAAACCGCCGGGCACCAGGATGCCGTCGCAGCCCTCAAGTTTGTCAAGTTCGCTGCCGTCCTCCAACCCTTCGGCGCTGATATACTGGAGGTTCACCTTGGTCTCATTGGCAATGCCGCCGTGGATCAAGGCCTCATGCAGGCTCTTGTAGGACTCGGTCAGATCGACATATTTACCGGTGACCCCGATGGTAACCTCGCCCTTGGGGTGCTTGATCTTGTCCACCAATTGTTTCCAGGGTTCGATATTGGGCGCTCCGGTCCAGATCCCCAGTTTTTCGAGGATGCGGTCATCCACCCCCTCGTTATGGAGGCTCAGCGGCAGCTCGTAGATGGTATCGACATCCACCGCCGAGATTACCGACTTGGCTTCCACGTTGCAGAACAGGGCGATTTTCTTCTTCAACTCGTCGGTGAGCAGCGACTCGCAGCGGCACATCAAAATATCCGGCTGGATGCCCGAGGCCAGTAATTCCTTGACCGAGTGCTGGGTGGGCTTGGTCTTGACCTCGCCGGCGGTTTTGATGTAGGGCACTAGCGTCAGGTGGATGAACAGCGAATAATCTTTGCCCAGATCGCTGCGCAACTGACGGATGGCCTCGATAAAAGGCAAGCCCTCGATGTCGCCGACCGTGCCGCCGATCTCGATGATGGCCACATCGGCGTTGCCATCCAGTTGGAGCACGGCCTCCTTGATTTCATCGGTAATGTGGGGGATCACCTGAACCGTGCCGCCCAGATACTCGCCGCGCCGCTCCTTCATGATCACCGAGTAATAAATGCGGCCGGAGGTATAATTGTTTTTCTGGGCCATGACCGCGTTGGTGAAGCGTTCATAGTGGCCCATGTCCAGATCGGTCTCGGCCCCGTCGTTGGTGACATAGACCTCGCCGTGCTGGAAGGGATTCATGGTGCCGGGATCGACATTGATATAAGGGTCGAGCTTCTGAAAGGTAACGGTCATGCCCCGGGCTTCGAGCAGTGAACCGATGGAGGCGGCGGACAGTCCTTTGCCGAGGGAGGAAAGGACACCACCGGTAATAAAAATGAATTTCGTTCGTTTACTCAGGGGAGCTTTCATAGCTGTTGTACCTTTCTGGCGCAGGAAAAAGAGGAAGGCAGCCATCGGCTGCCTTTAAGGGGGCTGGACGCAAAATATACACGATCGCCCGGTTCTTTACAACCCCGGTCCCATTGAAAAAATCAAGCGAAATCAAATGATTTTTTTCAGAAAAAGACAAAAGACCACAAGGAAGAGCGCAGGTTTTATCCCACCAAGGTTACCCCCAGCCCCTTGCTTGCGCCCTGAACAACCGGGCCGCAAAACCGATCACGTGTCGGCGCAGCCCCACAGGGATTGCGTCAAAAGAAGCAACTCCTCCTGTTGCCCAGCCGACAGCGGCGTGAACGGGGAGTTGTCGTACGTGGTATCGCGGTTTTCCACCACCAGGACCTTGGCATCCACACTCAGGGTATGGGTATGCCATACGCCTTTTCTGACATTGTACACCTTGCCCGGTTCCAGATCGGCCGCATGCAGCGAATCGACCGTGTCCTCGCCGGTACCGACGAAAAGCAGACAACGGCCCTGCAACAGCACAAAAACCTCATCGGTTTCATTATGGCGCTGCATTCGGGTCAGCCGATCAGGTAACAGGTCCGGGCTGTAATTGAGGATGGCAACCCGCCAACCCGCGAAATCCACTAAAGGTCTGTACCCTTCCCCGGTATACTCTTGAATTTCCAATAATTGACTATACATACCGAAAAAACCCAACCGGAACGTGCACATGTTGTGCAGAAAAAAAAGACGATACAAGAGAGGCTACGCGGGCTGGAATAATATACCCGCATAGCGTCCTTGTCCGATGACTCATCAAGGGGAACAAACGCTTCCCCGAACGATTTACTTTTCCGAGCTGCCGATAAACCGATAGATCATGGCGCCGAGCAGCGCGCCGATAATCGGGGCGACCCAGAACAGCCAAAGTTGCGTAAGCGCCCAATCCCCGACAAACACGGCGACCCCGGTGCTGCGTGCGGGGTTGACCGAGGTGTTGGTCACCGGAATGCTGATCAGGTGAATCAGGGTCAGCCCCAGACCGATGGCAATGGGGGCGAACCCCTGCGGGGCACGCTGATCGGTTGCTCCAAGGATGATGAGCAGAAACATCATGGTCATGACCACTTCCGTGAGCAGGGCCGCAAACAAGGAGTAACCGCCGGGGGAATGCGCGCCATAGCCATTGGAAGCAAAGCCGGCAGCGACATTGAAGTCGGCTTTGCCGCTCGCAATCAGGAAGAGGACACCACCCGCGGCAACAGCCCCGAAAACCTGGGCCATGATGTAGGGCAGCAGTTGATTGGCCGGAAAACGCCCCCCGGCCCAAAGCCCCACCGAAACCGCCGGATTAAGATGGCATCCGGATATATGCCCAATGGCGAACGCCATGGTTAAGACGGTCAGGCCGAAGGCCAGGGAAACTCCCAGCAGGCCAATCCCCACATTAGGAAAGGCAGCGGCCAGCACCGCACTCCCGCAACCGCCGAGAACCAGCCAGAAGGTACCAATAAACTCCGCTCCATACTTTTTCATGTTGCTCCTCCTTGTTGTAGTTGATCTACCATTTGTTGCAATGGCTCACCAAAAAACCCTACACAGGTGCCGACACAGCCCTGATCAGCTGAAATGCCTGTTGAAAAACGAACAACCGAATCAAGGATGGACACTTATCCAATCTTTCCAGGCGATAGAGAATACCCGAGGAAATGGACACCACGCAAGGTGGTAAATTGATTATTATCATGTTTACTTTTTACCGACCCGACATCAACCTGATTGTATCAATAACCAAGCCCCCCGTTTCCCCTTGCGTCCACCGCCCGCGGATGGGCCAAAAATTATGAGGTCCGGTCTAGGGTTTTGGGAGGAAAATTAGGTTTTTCTTGACGTTATCGCCTCGGTGAAGTTATACATCGACAATCTTATCGTAACTGTCTTATTCTTTAGCCGCGAGGTTGCCCCATGAACACATTTACTCGTTTTTTCCTTGCAACAACGCTTACCTGTACCGTCATGCTCCTGGGCGGGTGCGGTCCCAAACAGGTTTCCCCCTATGCCTCGACCGGCAGTACCCCGGCTGAAGGAAACGGAGCCAGCAGAATGGGTAATATCACCGAGGAAACCGGACCATCGCAGGAAGGACTGAATTCCACCGGCCGGGGCGGAGGGTCGCTGAATGCCGACCAGCAAAGCGACGCCTACAAACGTGAACATGGTCGCTCTTCCCCGGAAATGCAACCTATCTATTTTTCCTATGACCAAGCTTCCATCAAAGGTGACCAACTGCCGCGTATGGAACATAACGGCAACTATCTCAAAAATAACTCCGGCAGGAGAGTATTGATTGAGGGCAACACCGATGCCCGTGGCACCAATGAATATAATCTGGCCCTGGGCGAACGGCGCGCGATGAGTGCCAAAACCTACCTCCGTGAATTCGGCATCGAAGAAAGCCGCATCCGCACGGTCAGTTACGGCGAGGAGCGTCCCTTGTTCAACGGGAGCAGCGAAGATGACTACTCCCAAAATCGACGCGCCGATTTCATTCTCGAATAACCTTTTTTTTCAGCACCCACGGGTAAGCAGAGCTTTTTCTGCTTACCCGTAGCTTTTCCAGACCGCCCTCCCCTCCTGCCCTCCCTCGATGTTCTTCATTTCCATCACTGAGCTGATCCGCCTTTTTCATGCCCATCCGTTTTGTCGAAACCAGCCTTTCTTTTTCATTTGACATGCTAATGATTATCAAATACACTTGATAAAATTTTCCAGGAAGGTGGCGATGAATAAAACCCTGCGCATGACCCATCAACGCGAGATTATCCTTGAAGAGTTGCACCGGAGCAAGGTGCACCCCACGGCGGACGAGTTGTATGAGCGGATCAGGAAAAAACTCCCCCGGATTAGCCTGGCCACGGTGTACCGCAACCTGGAAATCCTCTCCGAGGCCGGTTTGATTAAAAAACTGGAGATCAGCGGGCGGCAAAAACGCTTCGATTGGGATCCTGAACCGCATAACCATGTTTTTTGCACCCTGTGCCAGCGGGTAGACAATATCGTGACCCCTGAGTCCCGAGTACCTGAGATTGGACTGATTCAGGAAAAAGGATACCAGGTCACCGGGTGCAGAATTGAATTCTTCGGACTCTGTCCGAAATGTCAAAAACCAATAGAACCAAAATCCAATACAGGAGTAGCTACCATGGGATGTGCAACATGCGAGAGCACCGCTCTCAGCGATACACAACGACGAGTCCTCGAAGCACTGGCTCAAACCCCCGAAGCCTGCGGCGGCAAGGAAATTGCTGCGCTCACCGGTCTGGAATCCAAACAAATCAGCTGCCAGATTACCGCTCTCAAAAACAAAGGGTTTGTCACCAGTCCGGTGCGCTGTAAATATGCGATCACCGACCAGGGGAAAGACCAGCTCAAATAGTTTGATCGACATGCCCGAACGCCTGCTGGACACGGCGTGTAGCTATATTTCATACATTCCCCAAAAATAAATCATCTTCCAGTATGGAGGTCCTGCAATGAGCACCTTGGTCACCCAACAGGCGCCCGATTTTACGGCTACGGCCGTCATGCCCGATAATTCAATGAACCCCGATTTCAAACTGGCCGATTACCGGGGAAAATATGTCATCTTGTTTTTTTATCCCCTTGATTTCACCTTTGTCTGTCCGTCCGAAATCCTGGCCTTTGACCGGGAACTCGCGACTTTCAAGGCCAAAAATTGCGAAGTTATCGGCGTTTCCATAGACTCCCAATTTTCTCATTGGGCCTGGAAAAACACCCCGATCAAACAGGGAGGCATTGGTAACATCCAATATCCGCTGGTGGCTGATCTCGATAAAAAAATATCGCAGCAGTACGGAGTTCTCCTTGAGGCGGGCATTGCCCTGCGCGGCACCTTTCTGATCGACCGGGAGGGTATCATCCGCCATGCCGTGGTCAACGATCTTCCCTTGGGGCGTAATATCGATGAAGCCATGCGCATGGTGGATGCCCTCCAGTTTCATGAAAAACACGGCGACGTCTGTCCGGCCAACTGGGCGGAAGGCAAAGCAGCCATGATTCCCACCGCTGCCGGCGTTGCCGACTATCTCACCAAGCATAACTAAGTACCACCCGGAAACGTTATCGATCAAACTGTGACTGATTCGATAAATTGTCCCTTTCGCACCAAGGCAAGATGGTTTACTGTTTGGCTATGTTTTGCCGGTGTTAAGGCGGGGCCTGCTCAAGGATTTCCGCCGATCAATTCTGTCCAACAACAAGGAGAACATGCTATGACCAAAAAAAATGAAGTGTACAAATGCGCGCTCTGCGGCAACATCGTTGAAGTTCTGCATGCCGGGGCGGGCGAGTTGGTCTGCTGCGGCCAGGCCATGGGGCTGATGAACGAAAATTCTGTTGATGCGGCCAAAGAAAAACATGTGCCGGTGATCACCAAGGTCGCGGACGGGTACAAAGTCACCGTGGGTTCAGTCGCGCATCCCATGGAGGAGAAGCACTGGATTGAATTTATCGAACTGATCGCCGACGGTACAGTCTACCGGCAGAACCTCAATCCCGGCGAAGCTCCCGAGGCGACCTTCTGCATCAAGGCGGACAAAGTTACCGCCCGTGAGTACTGCAATCTTCACGGCCTGTGGAAGGCCTGATCTCTAACCCAACAAGGATGTGACAATGAAAAAATATACCTGTGTGGTCTGTGGCTATGTCTATGATCCAGCGGAGGGCGATCCGGCAAATGGTGTAGCCGCCGGAACCGCGTTCGCCGATATCCCCGATGACTGGACCTGCCCGGTCTGCGGCGCCGGGAAAGACGAGTTCGAAGAAGCGTAAAAAAAAACTCCCCCACCCGGCTAAGGCCGGGTGGGGGGAGTTTTCTGCTGGGGTCTGCCGGGGAAGGAGGCTATGCACGGCGCTCCCTCGTGACTGGCTGTTTTCGCCAAGCCCCGCACGCACCCCCATCCCCCGTCCAATGTCCCAACATCCATTCCCTTGAGCGTACTGATTACTGCCATCAGATGTATTGCATGTCTAATATTCTTTGTAAGGTCAACCGATGAAAAAAATCCTCTTTTTTGCTTTCCGCGACAATCCGCTCTGCTTTATCCATGTCCTGCTCAACAGCCTTGATCTGGCGAAACAGGGGATGGAGGGAAAGATCATCCTGGAAGGTGAGGCGGTTACCCTGGTGCCGCTTATGGCCGATCCGGGTCATTTCCTCCACCCCCTGTATCTCCAGGTCCGGCAACAGGACTTGTTTGTCGGCGCCTGTCGTGCCTGTTCGCATAAATTACAGGTCGCGGAGGCCATCGAGAAAGAGGGGCTGCCGTTGATCGGCGAGATGTCCGGTCATCCCGCCATGTCGCACTACCTAAATACCGGGTATACTATTCTCACTTTTTAATGCATCCTATCCTGCAGGAGGTTTGTTTCCATGAAAAAAATTGCACTGGCAGAAAATGTCTACTGGGTGGGAGCCGTCGACTGGGTGACCCGTGATTTTCACGGCTACTCGATCAATGGCACCACCTATAACGCCTATCTTATCATCGATGAAAAAATCACCCTGATCGACACGGTCAAACGACCCTATACCAGTGAGTTGCTGCACCGGATCCGCAACATCATCGACCCTGCCAAAATCGATTACCTGGTGGTCAACCATGTGGAAATGGATCACTCCGGCGCCTTGCCCGAGGTAATCGAGGCGATCAAACCGGAAAAAGTTTTCTGCTCGAAGATGGGCCACAAAGCGCTGCTGCAGCATTTCCACCGACCGGACTGGCCCTACCACGTCGTTACCCCGGGCGAGGAAGTCAGCCTGGGCAAGCGAACTTTAAGTTTTCTCGAGACCCGGATGCTCCATTGGCCGGATTCGATGTTCACCTATCTCAAGGAAGAGCAGATCCTGTTCACCAGTGACGCCTTTGGCGAACATCTGGCCACCAGCGAACGCTTTGACGACGAAGTCAATCAGGATGTGCTGATGCACGAGGCCACCAAGTACTACGCCAACATCCTCACCCTCTATTCCCCCCTGGTGAAAAAACTGCTGGCCCAAGTGCAGGAAATGCAATTGCCCATCAAGATGCTCGCCCCGGACCACGGCGTGGTCTGGCGGAGCAATCCCGGCAAAATCATCGAGGCATACTCACGCTGGTGTGTCCATCAGGGCAACGGCAAGGCCCTGATCATTTACGACACCATGTGGGAATCCACTAGGATGATGGCCAAAGCCATTGCCGAAGGTCTGCACGAAGAAGGAATCGAATATAAAATGCTCGACCTGCAGGTCAACCATCGCAGCGACGTGATGACCGACGTGCTTGAATCCAGCGCCGTGGTCCTGGGCTCGTCGACCCTGAACAACGGCATGCTGCCGCGGATGGCCGATTTCCTCATGTACATGCGCGGTCTGCGCCCCACCAACAAGATCGGGGCCTGCTTCGGGTCCTACGGCTGGTCGGGGGAGGCGGTCAAGATGATGAATGAAACCTTGAAGGAGATGAACATCATTCTCTGCCATGAAGGTTTGAAAATTCAGTATGTGCCCGAGCATGCAAAGCTGGGGACCTGCGTGGATATGGGGCGAACGGTGGGAAAAAGCCTGAAAGCCTTTATGGCCGGTGAGCAGATCGAATCGGTGATCTGATCGACCTCAATTCGTTTTTCCGGTTCCCCCTGTCATCCTCAGGGGGAACCGGAAACTTGTTATTGGCTCCCGCAGCAGGGGCAGTTCGTGACCCGGTCATACATCAGGCCGATGACTTCATCGACTGGGCGGCCGGTGGAATCGATGCAAAGCGCGTCCGGTGCGGCCTTAAGCGGGGCGATAGCTCGTTCCCGGTCATCCCGATCCCGCTTGATGATTTGCGCCAGTAGCAGCTGCTCATCCACCTCTTCTCCTTTACCGCGCAATTGGGCTGATCTTCGGTTGGCGCGAACCTCGGGGCTGGCATCCAAGAAAAACTTCCAGGCCGCCTCGGGAAACACCACGGTCCCGGTATCCCGACCTTCGGCGACAATACGGCCGGCAGCCCCGATCTGCTGCTGCAAGGCGGTAAGTTTCCGTCGGACCAGCGGTTGCGCCGAAACCGTCGAGGCCAGCATCCCCATTTCCGGGGTGCGCAGATATCGTCCCACCTCGCAGCCATCGACCAGCACCTGGACATCATCTTCGCCCGGGGCAGGCGGTCGGAGTTCAATGCGGATGGATTCCAGCAACGGTTCCAGTTGGGCCGGATTCAGCGGGTCGATGCCCTGCTGCTGACAGGCATAGGCCACCGCCCGGTACATGGCGCCGGTGTCGAGGTAGGTAAACCCCAGCCGGGCAGCCAGAGCCCGCGATACCGTGGACTTACCGCCCCCCGACGGTCCGTCGATGGTGACGATCGGTTTATGACCGCCCATAGCCCAATTCCCGCAGACATTCCACCAACGCCGCGACAAATCGTCGGTTTTCCGCCGCCGTGCCCACGGTGATCCGGATACAATCGGCATAGCCATAGGCCTTCATCGAACGGACAATCACCCCTTTATAAAGCATCGCCTCATACAGTCGGGTAGCGTCACCGCCGACATCAATCAGGAAAAAATTGGTGTGGGAGGGATAGGAAATGCAGCCCAATTCGGTCACCGCCTGCTGCAGCCAGGCCCGTTCTTCGGTCGTTGCCCGCAGGGTATGGTCATAGTGGGCGGTGTCGTCCAGAGCCGCCAGCGCGCCAGCCTGGGCTGGCAGATTGATATTGAACGGCTGCCGGACCCGATGCAGCAGGGCGGCCACCTCGCGGTGCATGACGCCAAAGCCCACCCGTAATCCCGCCAGACCGAAAGCCTTGGAGAAGGTGCGCAGCGAAACCACCGCCGGAATAGGTTCAGGGTGACGGATGCAGCCCAGAACATCGATGCGCCGGGCCGGCTCGACAAAATCGACGTAAGCCTCGTCCAACACCACGATCACCGACTGCGGTAATCCCGACAGGAACCGTGCAAAAACGTCTTTTTCAATCAGGGTACCGGTGGGATTATTCGGGTTGTCGATGAAGATCAGCCGGGTCCGGTCGCTCACCGCCGCGCTGATCGCCTCCAGATCATGGGCCATATCTTTCAAGGGAACTACGACATTCTCTCCGCCGCGCACCTGCACGAATTTCTGGTACATCAGAAAGGAGGGATGGCTGGTGATCACCGCATCGCCGGTGCCGACAAAGGCCTTGACCAGAAATTCGATAACCTCGTTGGAACCGTTGCCGAGCACGATCTCCGCGGGATCCGCCCCGATCCACCGGGCGATGGCTTCGGTGAGGGCGTAACTGGAACCGTCGGGATAACGGTGGAGGTTATGCAGCATCTCGCCGATGGCCTGCACCGCTTTTGGGGAAGGACCCCAGGCATTTTCGTTGGACGCCAGTTTAATGGCGTTGGTAATCCCGTACTCCCGTTCGAGTTCATCCATGGGTTTGCCCGGGGGATAGGGAACGATCGCGGCGATGTGTTGAGGAACAGGTATCTGCATGGTTTAGGCGATGAATGGTTTTTGGCCGGCAACGCCGGCCCGTTGTTCAAGATTATAGGCGGCGCGCAACAAGATGGTTTCATTGAAATGGGCGGCCTGGAGTTGCATGCCGATCGGTAGCCCCTGGGTGTTGAACCCACAGGGGACCGACATGCCGGGTACACCGGCGAGATTAGCGGACAGAGTAAGGATGTCGGACAGGTACAGGGCCAGCGGGTCATCGGCCTTGGAGCCGATCGGCCAGGAAGGGGTCGGACAGACCGGCGAAACCATCAGGTCGCAAGTGGCAAAGGCCTTGGCGAAATCGTCCTTAATCAGGGTCCGTACCTGGGAGGCCTTTTTGTAATAGGCATCGTAATACCCGGCCGAGAGGGCATAGGTGCCGATCAGGATCCGTCGCTTGACCTCGTCGCCGAACCCCTGGGAGCGCGATTGTTTGTAGAGGTCGATCAGAGAATCGGCGCTGCGGTCGCGGAAGCCGTAGCGGACACCGTCAAACCTGGCCAGATTGGAGCTGGCTTCCGCCGGCGCAATCAAATAATAGACCGCGACGCAATATTCGGTGTGCGGCAGGCTGACCTCGACAATAGTGGCCCCGGCCTCCTTGAGCATATCAATCCCCCGACGGACCACCCGGTCCACCTCGGGGTCCAGTCCCTCGCCAAAATACTCCTTGGGCACCCCAATCCGCACCCCTTGAAGCCCGGTCTGTAACGCCCCTGTATAATCAGGAACCTCCAGGTCAATAGAGGTGGAATCAAGGGGGTCGTGACCGCTGATCGCGTTCATCATCAGGGCGCAGTCCCGCACATCCTTGGTCAGGGGGCCCACCTGGTCGAGCGAGGAGGCAAAAGCCACCAGGCCGTAACGTGAGACCCGCCCATAGGTCGGTTTCATCCCCACAGTGCCGCAGAGCGAGGCGGGCTGACGGATGGAGCCGCCGGTATCGGTTCCGAGCGAGGCAAAACACTCGTCTGCAGCCACGGCTGCCGCCGAACCGCCGCTGGATCCTCCGGCCACATACCCGATTTTCCAGGGATTGTTCGGGGTCTGAAAGGCGCAGTTTTCACTGGTTGATCCCATGGCGAATTCGTCCATGGCCAATTTGCCCAGCAGCACCGAGCCGGCCCCTGCCAATCGGGCTACCACCGTGGCATCATAGGGAGCAACAAAATGCTCCAGGATACGTGAACCGCAGGTGGTCGGCATCGAAGTGGTACAGAGTACATCCTTGACCGCGAGCGGGATCCCGCAGAGCGGACCGCCTTGACCGTTTTTCCGTCGGATGTCGGCTTGCTCCGCCTGACGCAGTGCCCCTTCACGATCAAGGGCCAGATAAGCCTGCACTTGCGGTTCAACGGCATCAATCCGTCCAAGAACCGATTCGGTGAGAGCAACCGAAGTCACCGCGCCGCAATCGAGCTGATCCAGCGCCTCCTGAAGGGTTAATGAGAAATATTCCATG
>CAIMMA010000618.1 GCA_903842475.1 uncultured bacterium | reverse complement strand
TATTTTGATATTACGGTCGCTGAATCGGCGAAACTCCTTACCCAGTTGCAGATAATTGAAACTACCTACAGCCAGTTGGTAGCCTCAGGGTATACGCCGCGTTTTGTTATTGGCATACGCGGCAAAGCGAGTAATTTTTTCACCAAAAAAGATGATTATGTTCTTGATAAAGATATTCCGCTGAAAAAGCAGATCGCTTCCAGGGTGGAGCAGTTTAATGCCCACGGGTTTCGCATTGAGGAATGTCGTTTTGCTGCAGATATGCAAGAGATACCTGTGACTGATTTCTTATCCCAGGTGGTGGTTGTTGACAATGGGTACATTTCGATGATCAGTTATCAGTCGCATGGTTATTCCCTGGTACCTATTTATTAAATTCCATCTTTTTTCGAACAAGGACCCAGGGTCTTCTAACAGATAATCCCGAGTTGTTTCAATAGCTATATGCCGTACTGCTAAATCTCTGGTGTAGATTTTTGAGATGCATGAGGCTGTCAACCGAAAACAGCCACATTATATCGCTGTTACGCTCAAAAGGATCAAGTGATGCGCATAACTGTCGGATACTCCCGTTAAACAGGGCTCAACACAAAAAGAAGTAGCATGTACTTGAAAAAATGATCCTAATACCTCCGAGAGTACATAGCCGCAGCAGTTCCTGTTAGATCCCTTGTATAACAGGTGGAGATAATCGCGGGAATTTATTGATCTGAAATGCGGGGGAAAGCATTACTGACCCAACGCTTTTATCATTGGGGGAAGCAGGAAGCCGATCAATAGCAATGCCATGGCAGGGCGCAATAAATTGACCGGTCGCAGGTTCTGTCCCATGATGGCGGCAACCATATGATTTGCAGCCGAGAAGATAAAAAAGAACAACATCGCTGCAACGATGGTCGCATCAGCATAGAGTCCCCAATCTAGCACATAAACAAGCACAGCCGTGAGAGCAGTAGCGGCATTGGCCAGGCCAGATTGAATTTGATAAGCCCGATTAGGCATATAGCCAATTTTAGCAGAAGCTATTTCACCCAATACCAAAGATTCAATGGCCACTGTCCCTGACATGATAATGACGACGGATGGGCCCAAAATATGAAATGTCGCTATTGCATCCTTACCAAAATAGTAGCCAAAAAAAATGGCTAACCCTATACCGAAAGGCCGAAGCCACTCCATTGCTAAGGACAGTCCCTTTTGGGTCATTTCCTAACCTTTTGCTTGTTTAGCTTTGCAAGACGGCTGACGTTTTCCACACAAGCCTACCTGCCTCAATATTTCAGCGGGGTTAGCGAAATCTGTGGGATTGCCCGACTGACTGCGAGGTAGGCGGAACTGACAAAACGTTACGCCCTCCCCTGAAAATGAATGCAGAAGAGGACGTGAAATCATTTCATTCCTTGGCGCCTTTTTTCTTGATGCGGGCATCGATAGCCTTGCGAAGATTGACCGGTATACCGCTCTCTTCACCAGACAGAAATCGCTTCTCCGAAAGCGCCTTAGCACATAGCGGTTGGCGAGCTGACATTCCATGCTTCTGGCGATATTCTCTTGAAGTGACTGCACATCCCCTCAGGGAGGCCTGTTATTTTGTTTTCAGTTTCTTTTCCAGTACCTTCTGGGACCAGGACATCGCGGCCATGCTCTGCGGAAAACCTATCGTTGATACCAACAGCAGCAAGGTGTGGGAGATTTCCTCGGGACTTGCTCCCGCCTGCAGCGCCCTACGGGTATGTGAACATACCGCGCCTTCCGATTGTCCAGCGGCTGCGGCTGCCAACTGGATCAGATGTGAGGTCTTCTCATCGAGGGGACCTGCTGTGCGCAGAGTTGTTCCGAGTTTCTCAACGGCACCGATAACCTCTGGGAACTGTTTGCCGATTTTCTTGTAGAACGATGGTTTGCCTTTATCCGACATAATCGTCTCCTTGCAATTGATTTCAGGTGTTTTTTGCGGCTGACCTAGCTGATGAAACATCTCAGTATGGGATATTTCATCCTGTAGATATGTTCTCGATGATAACGGATGCACTCAAGCCTGACCAGGGCTACCTATACCAAATTGTAATAAGACCTCAAGGAGACCTGTCGCTCGAACCTGATACTCCGGCTTGTAGGGAATACCAGAAACCGATTTGAGCTCAACTAATCCAAAAAAATCAGCAAACCGCTCAAAGGAGCGTAGGATATAAACGCGGCGCAGGGTTTCTTCCGGCTTTTCATAGTTTTTTTCTTCAACATCCTTCAGGGATAGGGGGAAAGCCTGGATGAAGGAATCCGCATAATACACGGCTGGACACCAATCCATTCCGTATT
>CAIMMA010000617.1 GCA_903842475.1 uncultured bacterium | reverse complement strand
GCATCGCTTCCAGTTGGCCATGGCGCGAGATGGAGTCCGCCAACCGGCGTACCCGGGCCTCATTCTTAACCCGGATATGGGCGTAACGCAGTTCAAGCAGGTGCAGATCGACCTTTTCGTTTTCCATGCACCTTTTTACCCAATAAGCAGCCCAATAGCTTACGAGTCCTTTCTTTGCAATCAAGGGTCGATATGTGCTAACCACCTGCAACGAGGTTAATTGCAACGATGAACACGTCCATCTTTGCAATCGGTAGCTGGACGGTATCCTGCTCGCACCGACGATGGTTCCGTTCCCGCTGACGTTGGCGATTGCCCTCCGCGTAATCCGCTCACTTCTGATTAGCAGTGAAGATTGACTCAGCCTATGCCTGGCAGGGGCTGGCTAATCTGGCAAATAGAATTAGTTATCCGCAGCTTTATGCTCAATTGCAACCACCTCACTGGGCAACCTGTTTGCCGTTGTCGGGACTCCTCAAGGTCTGCGTGAGCTCCTTGCGAAATCAACCTTGACCAACGGGTAACAGGAAAATTACTTGACGAGATGAATGAAAAAAAAGATCATTCAAATAATATGAGTTTGCGTAGCAATGGCCGGGAACCGTCAAAGTGTCATTGTTCAGATAGCCATGGAAGGTTTTAACCACTCAAAACAAGAAAAGGAATTTTTTATGAAAATGTCTGGTATTAGTATCAAATGGAAAATACTTTTTCTGGTTATACTCGGTCCCATTGTAGTCGGCACTGTTTTAGCCTGGCAGCGGGTTGACGACATTCGATCCGGAGCGGAAAAAGCCATTCTTTCGAAAAGCGCCGGAATCGTTATGATGGCCGAGGCGACTCGTGAGCAGATGGCGAAAAAATTGCAAAGTGGGGTTATTAAACCTTTTGATCAATTGACCGCCGCCAATATCCTGGAAGCGGTTCCGGTCGTCACCGCAATGCAAGTAGCCTCCGCTAAAGCGAAGGAGTCCGGTTATGCCTTCAGGGTCCCCAAAGTTATGCCGCGCAACCCGCAAAATACTCCGACCGATTTGGAAAAAGAAGTGTTGGCTGAATTGACAGAGAAAAATCTAACTGAAAAAATAATCATTGAAAAAGATCAGATACGCTATTTTAAACCTATCCGGCTCACGGCCGAATGTCTCTACTGTCACGGCGATCCTGCTGGGGGAAAAGATGATACCGGAGGGATCAAAGAAGGCTGGAAAGAGGGAGAAATACATGGTGCCTTTGAGATAATCAGTTCTCTGGAAGAAGCGAACAAGGCCATAAACAGGGCCCGTTTGCATGTTATTATGTCTGTGATCGCAACTCTTTCCTTGGTTGCCGCTATCTGCATCTATCTCATCCAATCGGGTATCTTGAGGCCGCTGCAAGAGGTTAATCACTTCATTGAAAAAATTGCCGGTGGTGATCTAAGCGGCAAGTTACAGGTTCGTTCCAACGATGAAATCGGCAACATGGTCACCCAATTGAGCGGCATGACCGCGAAGCTTAACGGAATGATAAAAAACATTTCCCAGGCTGGCGATACCTTGTTCACCTCGTCCGGCAAGCTGGGTGCGTCGGCAGACGAGTTCTCAGCTGCGGCCGGCGACACCGCCTCGAGAACCATTTCGGTCGCCGCAGCCGCAGAGGAAATGAGTGCCAACATGTCAACCGTTGCTGCCGCAACCGAGCAGGCGGCAATCAACATTGCCTTGGTTTCCACGGCCACCGAAGAGATGACTTCAAACATCAATGGCATCGTCAAGTCTACTGAGAAAGCTCAGGAAATCACTGAGGCGGCGGTCCGCGAGGCCGGTTCCGCTTCCGAAAAAGTCGATGAACTCGGTCGTGCGGCTGTCGAAATCGGCAAGGTAACCGAGGCAATTACCGAAATCTCAGAACAGACCAACCTGCTGGCACTCAATGCCACTATTGAGGCGGCACGGGCCGGTGAGGCCGGAAAGGGTTTTGCCGTTGTTGCCAATGAAATTAAGGAACTGGCCAAACAAACAGCTAACGCCACCGGAGAAATAAAAAACCGGATCGATTCCATCCAGGAATCCACCGAGGCGACGGTCAAGCAAATTCAGCAGATTACACAGGTCATCGGCGAGGTCAACACCATTGTCAGTTCGATTGTCACCGCAGTTGACGAACAATCTGCCACCACCAATGAAATAGCGGAGAATATCAGTCAGGCTTCCGTTGGCATCCAGGAGGTTACTGAGAATGTGGCGCAGGTTTCCATGGTCTCAAACTCTGTGGCGCAGGACGTTGCAGAAGTCAGCCAATCCGCTGCGGCGATCTCCCAAGGGAGTGCGCAAATGAAGACGAACGCAGCCGAACTCACGAACATGGCTCAACAACTGAAAGATTCAGTCCAGCATTTTAAGATTTGAATCAACCTGACACTGATGGTTTCGCAAAAAGTCGATTTCTGTCAGTTCCAGGAGCAAGGCGACGATAAATCTCTTGATAATTCTAGGCGTCGGTAGGCGTCAACACGGGGAACACGTTTCAAGGTGCATGTTATTTCCGCTATTAGCCCCGAAGGCGAATTGCGATAAATGGCCATCGAAAACAACGTGGACGTCAACGTGTTCTGCGAGTTTCTCGGTTGTTTGTTTGCCGACGCACGGGCCGAATGTCCCGTAGGGGCAAGAAGGAGTTTTATTAACGGGTGATCGCTATCATAAAATCGCTCCAACGGTTCAAGGATAAGGTGCAGGCGTTCTTCCGCCACCCCATCATCAAGCACACCGAAATGTTCGGTGATTTGTGTACTGGTAAATAATAATGAATAAAGGTGAGGAGATGAAACCAATCGAACTCATGCATTGGCATGAATCATTCAGCGTTGGAGTTCGTATTGTAGATGAACAGCACAAGCAACTCTTCAACTTAATCAACGAACTGATTGTTGCTGTCGATTCCAACCAACAGGATGAAATGCTCGAAAGGACACTGCATGCTGTGTTGGCGTATACCGAAATTCATTTTCGAACAGAAGAAGAAATCTTTCAGATACATCCTCAATATACGGCACATTGCACCATCCACAAACAGTTTACCGAAGAGGTTAATTCGTTACTGGCTAATTTTGCTGAACACAAGATGGATACAGCTGCCAAATGCCTGGGAATACTCACT
>CAIMMA010000616.1 GCA_903842475.1 uncultured bacterium | reverse complement strand
TGCCCCAACTGCAGAAAAGCCAGGATCATTACCGAAGCATCCAGATAGAGGTGCTTACCGCCGTCGGGAATGAAATCCGGAGCCAGAATCACCAGCACCGAAGAAATCCAGGCCGACCCGGTTCCCAGGGCCACCAGGGTATCCATATTGGCGGACCGGTGGCGGGCCTGCTTCCAGGCATTGATGAAATAGCTGCGCCCGCTGAACACCATGGTGAGCAGGCAGAGCAGGGCCGCCCCGGCCCAGAACCCCGGACTTTCGTGGAGGTGCGGAAAAACACCCGACATATGACCAATCATGATACCGAACCCCACCAGCCCGGCAAGGATCGCCCGCTGCCACGAGCGACGGATTTCACGACGGGTTTCCTCGGCCTGCTGGGTGGCAGGATCGGCGTAGGCCTCCTCCAGCACCCCCTGGTAGCCGATATCGGCCAGCCGTAGGAGAACATCGGCCGGATGCTGCCCGGTCGACATCCGCAGACGGTCCGCCTCGACAACCACCTCCGTGGCCGTGTCCCGGGCCTGCAACACCTCGAGAATCTGCTCCAGGTCATCAGCCGAAGGCAGTGGCAGCAGCTTGATAAAAAAGGTGTTGGCCACCGCAGGCCGCGTCCGCAGGGCAGCCCCGTAGCCCTGGGCCTGAATGGCCTGCACCACCTGTTCGGGATTGCCGCCCCGCACCTGGGCGATTTTTTCGACCAGATGCACCGCACCCTCGACCACACCCGGTACGCCATTGATCGCCTGTTCCACCCTGGCCACGCAGCTGGCGCAATGCAGGCCAGACAGGTCGATTTCATAGGTATCGACGGTGGCCGGGGCCTCTTCAGCCACCAAGGTCGCCGCATAGCCTGCGGCCGCAACGGCCTCCGCAACCTGAACCGGATCGCCCCCCACCACGCCGGCACTTTTTTCGAGCAGATTGACTTCGGCCCCGGTAACGCCCGCCACCGCCATAATCGCCTGTTCGACCCGCCGGACACAGCTGGCGCAATGCATATCCGCCACCTGCAGGCGATACGGCCGGGACGGCGCCGCCGGGACTTCGGCCATCGGTCGAAATATCGGCAGGGGAGTCAGCCGGACCTGTTCCTCCTGCACCTCCCGGAGTCTTGCCGGATAACCGGCGGCGCTCACCGCGGCAATCACCGCCGCCGGTTCGCCGCCGCTGACGGTAAGGGTCCCGGCGGCCAGGTCCACCTGCGCCGCCACCACCCCCGCCACCGCCGTGGCCACGGTTTCTACCCGCTGCCGGCAATGGTCGCAGGTCATCCCCTCAACCTGGAGACAAACGGGAACAGGAAGGATCGCTTGGATTGGCAGAATAGTGTTGCTCATAAGCATCATGCACGCAATTAAGGGATAAGGAGACCGGCTGGGCCCGGATCAAGCCGAGGCCTCCGGACGCGGAGGGCGCTGTTCCTACTGCCAGCCGCCCGCCGGATTACAACGGGAGAATGTGCACTTCTTCCCGCAGGGGGTAATTGCCTTCGATCAGCAGGCCAT
>CAIMMA010000615.1 GCA_903842475.1 uncultured bacterium | reverse complement strand
GTCCTTGATCTCCGAAGACCTGCTGTATGACGCCATAAAGCAACACCAGAAAAAAATTCTGCCGCTGGCCGAGGCCAGGCGCCAGTTTGAACAGCAGTATCTCATTGGGCTCCTCCAGACCACCCAGGGCAACGTCTCCCAGGCGGCCCGCCTGGCCGAGCGCAACCGAACCGATTTTTATAAGCTGCTCAACCGGCACCATATCGTGCCGGCGCTGTACAAGGATTGACCGGACCGGCTTACTGTTGCTTTTTAGGGACAGTGAAAACGAGGAGCTCGGGTTTTGATCGCCAAAACAAGGGCTCTTGCTGTTTCTTATTTGCGACAGTGAGGGGCGGCGGGCCGCATTGGCGGCGCTTTTCGGCTTAGGGGCGAGGGGTTGGCTGGCAGAGCGGGCAGTGGTAGGTGGCCCTGCCAGCCTGGGAGGTTTTGATCAGGGGGCGGCCGCACTCAAGGCACGGCAGGCCTTTTCGGCCATAGACCTTGAACTGCAATTGAAAATAACCGGGGTGGCCGCTGGCGCCGAGAAAATCGGCAATGGTGGAACCGCCGGCCTCAATGGCCGTCTGCAGCACCTGGCGGGCTTCGGCGATGATCCGCTGCCATTGGCGGGCCGAGAGCCGGCCGGCCGGGGTCAGGGGATGGATGCGGGCGGCGAACAGCAGTTCGTTGGCATAGATGTTGCCGATTCCGGCGATCAGCCGGGCGTTCATGAGCAGGGACTTCACCGCTACCTGCCGGTTGCGGGCCAGGCGGAGCAGGTTTTTCGGGGTAAATTGGTCGCCGAACGGCTCCAGTCCTTCCTTGCCGGAGAATTCGCGTTCGCAGGCAAGGGCGTGTTCCGCCGGCCAGACCGCGATGGCCCCGAATCGGCGGCTGTCGTTGAAGCGCAGTTCCATGCCATTGTCGAGCAGCAGGACAAGATGATCGTGTTTGTGCCGCGCCGTTGCTTCCGCCATCACGCCGAGTTTGCCGGTCATGCCCAGGTGGATCAGCAGGGTCGCGTTGCCGGCCATGCGCAGCAGCAGATACTTGGCCCGCCGGTCGATGGTACGGATCTGCTGTCCGGCAATGTGCTCCGCCAGCAATTGGCGGGGGATCTCGGTGCGCAGCCGGTGGCCGCTCCAGGTGATCCGGCAAATCGTCCGGCCGCTCAACGGCTCCAGCAGCCCTCTTCGGGTCACTTCCACTTCCGGGAGTTCAGGCATAACCCACTCCTGCGGTGCAGGCGATAAGGTAGTCGCCGAATGCGGCGATGCGGACTGAAACTGCGCATTCCCCGGGGCCGGTCACCCGGCACTCGGCCCGCCAGATCGCCTCTTCGGATTGATGCGTCATCCCGGCGAGGCTGATTCTGCCAAAAAAAGTCGGTTGGTCGGCGAGGAGACATTTTTTGACCGCTTCCTTGGCGGTCCAAAGGAGGCCCAGCCGGGTATGAGGGTCGTCGATCCCGTGCAGCAGGGCCAATTCTTCTGCTGCGGCAAAACGTTCCTGCACTTTGGCGAGTTGGGCGCTCTTGTGCTGAATGTCGATGCCGCAGTCTCCGGTGGCGACCACCAGCGCCGCGGCATAGTCCCGGCTGTGGGAGATCGAGACCGCAGGGATCGGACCTTGGGGCTGGAAATCGTGGAGGACCGGTCGACCGCTGGCATCGGGCAGGAGGGAAAGGTCGCGATACCGACATGCGGGCGCGGGTTCGGTCAACAATAATCCGCTGAGTCCATGTTTGGCGGCCAGGCGGCCGCCCAGCCATTCCAGTCGCCGCTTCGGATAGGTGAAACCGCGCAGCAGCCGGGCCTCATCCGGAGAGAGCAGGGTGGTCAGGGCGCGGAGTCCCTCGTCACTTTCCATGAGCGGGCCCAAGCGGGTC
>CAIMMA010000614.1 GCA_903842475.1 uncultured bacterium | reverse complement strand
GCAAACCAGGCGGTTTCACTGAAATTGACATCGACGGCCACGATCAGGTCGAGCTTGTCGAGGATCCGCCGCTGCTCCTTGGTGTCGGGCAGGGCGATGAAGGGGTTGTGACGATGGACAAAATAGGCTTTGACCGGATAAGGACTGCCGGAATCGATCGCCTCGTAGGCAGTCTGGAGCATACCCGCTCCTTTGTCCCACTGGGGATAACGGGTGCCGCAGCCGTCCGCCCGCTCCTCGTTGACCGCCGGGACTAGGGCGGCCAGACTTTTCAATCCCGATTTGCCTGCATCTTTGGGTCCCTTGGGATAGAAAAGCCCGCCAGGTTGCTCGATGCTGCCCAGGAGAGCGTTGAGAATATGGATCATCCGAGAAGCATGGAAGGAATCGCGGTACCGGGCCAGCATCCAGCCGGGATGAATGATCACCTTGGGCCGGTCCTGGTTCAGTTCCCGGCAAAAAGTCACGATCTCTTCGGCGCTGATGCCTGTCTCTCCGGCTGCCCACTCCGGGGAGTAAGGGCTGAGGAAGGTCTTGAACTCGGAAAGTCCACTGACATATTTTTCTACAAAATCAAGATCATAATAGTTGTTATAAATAATACAGTGGGCAATGCCCAACAGCAGCGCATAGTCGGTTCCGGGCTTGATCTGCCAGTATCGACTTGCCTTGCCGGCGGTCACCGAAGCGCGCGGGTCGATATAGGTGACCCGGGCCCCGTTCTTGATGCCCTTGAGGAAGTTTTTCACTTCCTTAACCTTCAGGGACTCGGTGATATTCCGACCGAAGAGGATAATGTGGCGAGCATTCTCGTAATCGTAGGCGAAATCCTTGCGTCCCAGGCCGTACACTGACTTGGATGCGTGATGTACGTTGCGGCCGCAAGTACAGTCGTGGTTGATGTAGTTGGGTGATCCCAGGGATTTGACAAAGGCCTGACGCAGGTCGGCAAAAGGACCACCACGATCGGAAAACATGATGGAACGACCACCGTGTTCGGCAATGATGGTGTTGAGGCGGGAGGTGATGTACTCATAGGCTTCATCCCAGGAGGCTTCCCGCCACTGCCCATCGCCGCGTTGCCCCATGCGGAGGAGCGGTGCCGTGGGGCGTTGCTTGTCCAGACGCTGAGCAAAGGCGGCGCCGCCTTTGGCGCAGAGACTGCGGCCCATGCCGCCATCGTGGCTATTGCCTTCGATCCAGACAGGTTTGCCGTCTTCCACCTGCACCGTTATCGGACAGCGCACGGCGCACATCCCGCAGATGCTGTATTTGGTCTCTTTCATCGTTTCTTTCCTCAACTTGAATACCGCACTTCAGCCTGCCGAAATCCACATCGACAGCCCCCACCCACTTCAATAAATTCAATTGATATAATTCATGCAAGCGCCGAAGGTCAATTGCAGCAACCCCCAGCTCCTAATACCCTTTTCGGGAAAATTATTTTTTCCGCCTTCTTTCTAATTGCATGAAGAAACGGGATATTGCACTGCTCTCACGCTCTCGAATCAACAATATTGATACAAAACCGCCATTCGGCAAAAAAAACTTGAAAAGTGATTGGTATATCTACAAAATTCGAAGTCAAAAAGAAAATCTATTTTGCATCAGCAAATGATAAATCCAATTGATCATCAGGGCCAACTTTCAGATATTAAATATGTTCCCATGAAGGGGCACCGGAAAATTCTGTACCAGGTCAGGCCCAAGCGTCCCTGAGTCGTCGACCGGATGTCCAAGGAGTCGTCAGGCCAAAAAAGAAGGGTAGATATCTCGAAAACAATGCACCTCTCTTCGACATACTTGTCTTTATAACAGCCCTCCGGGCAAAAAAAAACGGGTAATTGGATTTCTCCAATTACCCGTTTATACTGGCGGAGCCGACGAGACTCGAACTCGCGACCTCCGGCGTGACAGGCCGGCGTTCTAACCAACTGAACTACGACTCCAG
>CAIMMA010000613.1 GCA_903842475.1 uncultured bacterium | reverse complement strand
GGTGGAGGAGGCCAGCCTGAAACGGGCTATCAACCTTAAACTGGGTGAAGGGCTTGCCTTTCGCGACGCCGGCAAAGAGCCCTGGAGCTTGAACATCGACAAAAACGGCCTCCATGCCCACATCCATTCCGCACCACTGGCTGTGCCCTTGGAATCGGTACCGATCACCCTGGCCCTGGACAAAGGCATAGGGGCCGCACGCGGCGGCAATCGCACCGAACACATGGTTGAACGGGCGGTGACCGTTCCCGGCCGCTACCAGCTGACCTTCAACAATCTTGAAACAAGCTACATCACCAATCAGCAGGGCGCACCGGAGCAGGTTCTGATGTTCGACAGCACCTTTCCTGTGGCCGACGAAACCATCGTCAAACATGTTCGCGCCTGGCTGCTGCCCGAAAAACAGGATGGATGGGACTCCACGCGACTGGGTGAAGCTGATCTGAAAAAGGCACAACTGCTGCCACTGACCCAGATCCCCAGTGCCGAACCCCTCAACAGTCACCACAGCTTTACCTACCATGCGCCGATCAACCGGCAGATTGTTGTCAAGATCGATGAGAAAGTCGAGGCCGTGGGCGGCTACCTCTCGAAAAAAGAGGAAATCAGGCTGCTCAACACCGGCGAATACCCCAAGGTCCTCAAACTGCTGGGCAACGGTGCCTTGCTGAGCTTAAACGGCGAAAAACGGGTTGGCTTTATGGCCCAAGGGCTGCCGGGGATGAAGGTGGAAATTGCCCGCCTCGTTCCTGGCCAGTTGCATCAGATTATCGATCAGAATTACAACGGCTTTTCCCAGCCTTCGGTGTACGGGGAAAATTTCGACCGGCTGGTCGAACGGATGGAATACACTCGTGAATTTACCAACCTCGACCCGGCCAAACCGCTGTACGACGCCGTTGATCTGCGTACCTATCTCAGTGCCGAGGGTGGTCGTCGCGGCGTCTTTGTCCTCCGGCTGACCCCCTTTGATCCCAAACAGCCCAAACGCGAATACAACGACTATCCGCAAGGTTCGGAAAACGGTGACCGCCGCTTTATCGTCGTAACTGATCTTGGTCTGATCAGCAAACGCACCTTGGACGGCGGCCAGGAGGTCTTTGTCCAATCGATCGCCGCCGGTACACCGGTTGCCGGTGCCCGAGTCGAGGTCATCGGCCGCAACGGCCTGGCCATTGCCGAGGCCCTCACCGACGCCCAAGGGCATGCCCGTTTCCCGCAGATGAACGAACTCAAACGCGAAAAAACACCGATCATGCTGGTGGCCAGCCTTGAAAATGACCTTTCCTTTCTGCCCCTGGGACGCGGCGAACATCAGGTTGATTTCACCCGGTTTGATATCGGCGGTGCGGCCAATGAGAGCAGCCCGGAACAGGTCTCGGTTGACCTGTTTACCGATCGCGGCCTCTACCGGCCGGGGGAGACCGCTCATATCGGCTACATCCTCCGCGCCGCCGACTGGAATACCCGGATCGAGGGTATGCCAATTGAGATTGAGGTCACCGATCCGCGCGGCATGGTGGCCTGGAATCAACGCCGCACCTGTCCGGCAAGCGGCTTTGACGGGATCGATTTCAGCAGCAATGATACCTCTCCCACCGGAGAATATGCGGCCTCAGTCTATTTGATGAAAAATAACCGCCGCAACACCCTGATCGGCAGCACCAGCTTCAAGGTGCGCGAATTTGAGCCGGACCGGATGAAGGTCGACCTCAGCCTGGCCGAATCACCGTTTATCGGCTGGGTGCAGCCGGACCAGGTTAAACCGCTGGTCAAGGCCCGACATCTCTTCGGCGCCGACGCCTCCGATCGGCGTGTGACTGGCCGGATGCAGTTGAGCCCTGCCCTGCCCGCCTTCAAGCAATATCCGAACCTTCGTTTCCATATCGAGGGTGTACTCAAAGAAAGTGTGGACGAGGAATTGGTCGAAGCCAAGACCTCGGCAGAGGGTACGGCTCAACTGCTGCCGAATTTGGAGCGCTTTGCCCAGGCGACCTACCGTCTCCGATTGACCGCGCGGGTGTTCGAGGCTGAAGGCGGCCGTAATGTCGCGGCCGAGCAGGAAACCCTGGTTTCGGCGACCCCTTACCTGATAGGGGTGGGCAGTGCCGATGCACTGGAATACGTTGCCAAGGGCGCGGTCCGCAAAAGCCGCTGGCTGGCGGTGGGCCCGGATCTGCAGCCCCTGGCAGTTGACGGGTTGCACCTGGCCTTGGTCGAGTACCGCCATGTCTCGGTGCTGGTCAAACAATCAAGCGGCGTCTACAAGTACGAATCGCGGCGCAAGGATCTGGAAAGGGACAACAAACCCTTGACCTTGGCCAAAGAGGGGGCGGAGATCGCCCTGCCCACCGGCGAACCCGGCGATTTTGCCTATGAGCTCCGCGACGCCAAGGGCACGGTGCTCAACCGGCTGACCTGGACCGTGGCTGGCGCCGGCAACCTGAGCCGTTCGCTGGAGCGCAACGCCCTGCTGCAGATCAAGCTCGACAAACCCAGCTACGCGCCGGGCGAAACCATCCAGATCAGCCTGCGCGCCCCCTACACCGGGTCCGGCCTGATCACCATCGAACGCGACCGGGTCTATGCCCACGCCTGGTTCAAGACCGACACCACCAGCAGTGTTCAGACCAT
>CAIMMA010000612.1 GCA_903842475.1 uncultured bacterium | reverse complement strand
GGTGCGGCTACCGGGTTTTCATGGTCCCCGGCCCCTTTGAAAGAATTTGCAAGGATGCGAGGAGCGCTTGTTCGCTGATGCGGTATTCCAATGTCTGTCTGCACGATTTCGGCTCTGTCCTGCCGCCGGTCATCTTATCTTCCACCGATATTGAAGAGCGTCTCCAGCCACTGTACGAACGGCTGAAGCTGCCCGCCGGTCGGCTTGAATTGATGACCGGGATCAAGACCCGGCGGTTGTGGGAGGCGGGCACGCGGCCGAGTGTCGGGGCGGCATCGGCAGGTGCCTTGGCCATCGCCAAGGCTGGTGTCCCGGTTGATCATCTTGAATGTCTGCTGTTTACTTCGGTCAGTCGCGACATGATGGAGCCGGCGACCGCCTCGTTTGTCCATCGATCGCTGGACCTGCCGCCCTCCTGTCTGCTTTTCGATATTTCCAACGCCTGCCTGGGGTTTCTCGACGGCATGCTCATGCTCGCCAATATGCTCGAGTTGGGTCAGGTGCAGGCCGGGCTGCTGGTGGCCTGCGAAACTGCCGAAGATCTGATCGCCTCGACCCTCAATCACCTGCTTACCGACACGTCGTTGACCAGAAAATCGATCAAACCGCTGTTCGCCTCGCTGACCATCGGTTCCGGAGCGGTGGCGCTGGTTATGACCCGGCGAAGCTATCGGGACAGCGGCCATTACCTGCGAGGCGGGGCCTGTCGGGCCAACACCGTCCATAACGATCTGTGCCAGGGCGGGCAAAATGCCGAGCAAGGGACCTTGATGGCCACCGACTCCGAGCAGTTGCTTGAAAAGGGCATCGAGACCGCGGCTGCCTGCTGGCAGGGCTTTGGTCAGGAACTGGGCTGGTCGAAAGACTCCATCGACCGTTTTTTTTGCCACCAGGTCGGCAAGGCCCATGCCCAATTGCTGTTTGAGAACCTGGAACTTGACCCGGCCAAAAATTTCGAGACCCTGCCGCAGTTGGGCAATGTCGGCTCGGTATCCGCCCCCATCACCATGGCCATGGGGATTGCCCAGGGGTACCTGGTTTCCGGGCAGCGGGCCGCGGTCCTGGGCATCGGTTCCGGGATCAACTCGCTCATGCTGGGGATTGACTGGTGAAGACCGAGGATAATCTGACCGGCCTGGCCGAGTATCCGTTCCGGCCTCGTCAGCTTGAGATCGACGGCCATAGACTCTCCTACCTGGACGAAGGCCAGGGACCGGTGGTGGTGATGGTGCATGGCAATCCCTCCTGGTCCTATCTGTACCGCAATCTGGTCAGCGGCCTGCGCGACCGTTACCGGTGCCTTGTCCCGGATCATCTCGGTTGTGGCTTCTCCGCCAAACCGGCGGATTATCCGTATCGACTCAGCAATCATATTGACAACCTCGAACATTTGCTGGAGACCCTGGGGGTTGCACGTTGCATCCTGATCGTTCATGACTGGGGCGGTGCCATCGGCATGGGCTGGGCGGGTCGGCATCCCGAGCGGGTTGCCGGGGTGGTGGTCCTCAACACCGCGGCGTTCAGGTCCAGTCGAATCCCCCTGCGCATCAGCATCTGCCGTTGGCCGATCCTGGGCAGTCTGCTGGTGCGCGGTTTGAACGGTTTTGCCCGCGCCGCCACCTTTATGGCCGTGACCCGACCCATGCGCCCTGAAATTGCAGCAGGATTTCTCGCGCCCTACGACAATTGGCGCCATCGAATCGCCGTGCTCCGTTTTGTCGAAGATATCCCGATGGATTCGGACCACCCTTCCTGGGCAACCCTGGCGGCGGTTGAAGCCTCGCTGCCCCTGTTGCAGCCTTGCCCGATGCTGCTGTGCTGGGGCGGGCGTGATTTCTGTTTTAACGACGCTTTTTTCGAAGAGTGGCGAAAACGGTTTCCCGCTGCCGAAGCCCATTATTTTTCGGAGGCCGGGCATTATGTACTCGAGGATTGGATGGCCGAGATTCTGCCGCTCATTGAAGGATTTCTGGAGCGGACTACGGCTTGAGGCATGATGGATTATAATATCGCCAATGCCCTGCGCCGGGTGGCCGTAGGTCAAGGCCCGCAGGTCGCGCTGATCGCCAGGGAGGGCAGACGCTGGTGCCGGTGGTCGTTTGCCGAACTCCAGCAGGTCAGTGAGGACTTCGCCGCGACGCTGCGAACCGCCGGGGTGGTGCAGGGCGATCGGGTGATGCTGATGGTCCGGCCGTCCCTGGAATTCATCTGCCTGACCTTTGCCCTGTTTCAATTGGGCGCGGTGGTTATTCTGATTGATCCGGGGATGGGGTACAAAAACCTGCTGAGCTGCATCGGCGGCGTCCGGCCGGATATCCTGGTCGGAATCCCACCGGCGATCCTGTTCAGCAGTCTTTTTCGGGGACCTTTTGCCACGGTCCGCAAACGGATTTGGGTTGGCCGTTCCCTGCTGGGATTCGGCAGCCAGCTTGTTCGATCCAGGCACTTGCAGCCTTTTGCCAACACTTACCAGGCGAAGGAATCGGATCCGGCCGCCATCATCTTCACGACCGGGTCCACCGGGCCTCCCAAAGGGGTGGCGTACACCCATGGCATTTTTCATGCCCAGCTGGGATTGATCCGCGACTATTATGGGATCGGACCGGGCGATATCGATCAGCCCGGGTTTCCGCTGTTTGGTCTGTTCGCCACCGCCTTGGGCGCCACGGCGGTACTCCCTGATATGGACCCGACCCGCCCGGCCCGGGTTGATCCGGAAAAATTCGTCAGCACCCTCCTCCGCCATCAAGTGAGCTATTCCTTCGGGTCACCGGCCATCTGGAATGTGGTCAGCCGTTACTGTCTGGCAAAGCAGATCGTGCTGCCGGTAAAAAAAGTATTGATGGCCGGAGCCCCGGTGTCCGGGGAGTTGGTGGCGCGCGTCCAGCGGATCCTGCCTGCGGACGGCCAAATCTTCACTCCCTACGGCGCCACCGAGAGTCTGCCGGTCGCCTCAATTGAAGGCAGGGAGATTGTGGAGCAGACCTGGCCGCAGACCCGGATCGGACAAGGAACCTGTGTCGGCCGTGCCCTCCCGGGTATCAACATCCGCATTATTGCCCCGGTTGACGGACCCCTTGCTTCCTGGTCGGAGGCGAGGGTCCTGCCACCAGGAACCATCGGCGAAATAGTAGTCCAGGGGCCGGTGGTGACCCGCGCCTATAGCAATAACGATATCGAAAACCGGCGGGCAAAGATTGCCGACGGTGAGAATTTCTGGCACCGGATGGGTGATATGGGCCGGTTCGACGACCAGCAGCGTTTATGGTTCTGCGGGCGTAAGGCCCATCGCGTCCATACACCTGGAGGCGTGCTGTACACGGTGCCCTGCGAGGCAATATTTAATGAACATCCCCGGGTGCGGCGTTCGGCACTGGTCGGGGTGGGGCCATTGGGCAAACAGCGACCGGTGATCGTGGTTGAACTCCAGGCACCGATCAGGGATCAGACCACGTTGATGACCGAGCTTCGCCAGCTTGCCCGAGCAAACCATCTGACCG
>CAIMMA010000611.1 GCA_903842475.1 uncultured bacterium | reverse complement strand
TTTTTGCCCCAGGGGCGGGGCCAGCAGCAATTCGCGCATGTTTTCGGCAAAAACCGCGATGGCTTCCAAGTCGGCCTGTATTTTCAACGTGTTCCGCAGCTCATTTTCCAGGCTAGGCGCGAGCAGCCGCTTATAGCTCTCGTCAACGGCAAGAGCCACCTGCTGCCCGGAAAATCCCTGGGAACGCACAACCTGACGATGGAGGAGCGCCAACGATTCCGCCTCGGGAGGCCGGAAGGCCAGGCTCAGCACCTTTTCATTTTCGCCGCGGAGCATGGCCAGCAAGCGATGGCCGGCTACCTTGCCGACGGGCTCCTGCCAATCAAAGTAATCCCTGAATTTACAGCCGCTCTCCTCCTGGTTTTTCACCACAGTGGCGGTGACGATCGCCTTGCGTTGAAAAACGGTGCGCAACCGGGCGCGGATCGCCGCATCTTCGCTGATCCATTCGGCCATGATATCGCGGGCGCCGTCGAGCGCCTCATCGACCGTCATCACTCCCTTGTCTTGATTAACGTAAACCTCCGGCCGCACCTGCCGTGCCTCCTGATTATAGAGCATTTGCGCCAGCGGCTCCAGCCCCTTTTCCTTGGCCATCTGCGCCCGGGTCCTTCGTTTGGGACGATAGGGCAGATAGAGGTCTTCGAGAGCGGCGAGGTCGGCCGCGCCGTTGACCGCCCGCTGCAGGGCGTCATCCAGCAGCTCGCGCTCGCCCAGCGAAACGAGGACGGCTGACCGTCGCTTTTCCAAATCCGCCAGTTCGCCCCTGCGATCACGAATAGCGGTAATCTGGACCTCGTCGAGCGAGCCGGTGGCCTCTTTGCGATACCGGGCAATAAACGGCACCGTGGCGCCATCATCGAGCAAGGCCGCGACGGTTTGCACCTGCTCGGCCTTGATCTGTAATTCCTTGGCAATAATTTGGGGGTATGGGTGCATTAATAAAAACCTCGCAAGAGCGATCTTTTTTTCAGGTGCGCTGACTGTGCAGGGGCTGGGAGCCCGCTGCTTTGCTGGTGATGCTCCCGCTTACTATATTGATTCTCCCGCGGATTAGCCAGTACCTTAGTGGCCCCACCGCAACCCAGTGACTTATCGATGGCAACAAAAAAAATGCTTTTTGTTCGCGTTGTGTTGTCGTCCTGTTGTAAGATGCGGCCAGCAGCCGTCACTCGGGACCATGGCGCGGCGAGAGGTTTCCAACTGTGGCAGTACCATCCGAATTGGACCCAGGGGTCCGTAATAATCAGTCGAGGAACGCATGAAAGTAGGCATCATGGGGTTACCGCAAGCCGGCAAGAAGACTCTTTTTCAGGTTTTAACCGGCAGTGCGCTGCACGATGTGACCGGGCCACCGAAACCCATCCCCGGAACGGCGGACATCGTCGACAAGCGCTTCGATCGCCTGGTGGCCCTCTATCAGCCGAAAAAAGAGACCCGGGCACGCATCGACCTGGTGCTCCTGCCCAAAATGGAACAGGAATCGATTGCCAAGGGCGACATCTTTCGGGACATTAACGACGTCGACGTCCTCTGCCATGTGGTGCGCGCCTTTGAGGACGCGTCGATTTATCATGCCGCCGGATCGGTTGATCCTTTGCGCGATGTCGAAATGGTCAATGCCGAGCTGCTGCTCCACGATCAGATCTTTCTGGAAAAAAGGATCGAACGCCTGGAAACCAGTCTGAAAAAAATAAAGGACGAACGGCAGGCCAAGGAGCTTGAACTGCTCAAACGCATGCTGGCCCATCTTGAGAACGAACAGCCGCTGCGGCTGATGGAGCTGACCGAAGAACAGGAGCTGCTGATCCGGAGCTATCCCTTCATCACCCGGAAGGAACTGATCCTGGTGTTCAACGTTGCCGAGGACCACCACAACGATACCGCGCTCATTGAGTCGGTGAGCGAACTCTGCGTAGCCGGCAAGATGGAGGCCATGACGGTGTCCGCCAAGGTCGAGGCGGAAATCGCCCTGCTCGACAGTGAAGCGGAACGGCAGGAATTCCTGCAGGATCTCGGCATTTCGGTCCCGGCGCTGGAAGTGCTGACCCGCCTGTGCCTGAAGGCCCTCGGACGGATTTCGTTCTTCACCGTGGGCAAGGACGAGGTACGCCAGTGGCTCGTCCGGCTGAATGCGTCGGCGCCGGTGGCGGCCGGGGCCATCCACACCGATCTTCAGAAAGGTTTCATCCGCGCGGAAGTGATCAAATATGACGAACTGATCGCCCTGGGCAGCGAGGCCGAGCTGAAAAAGGCGGGCAAGCTCTATGTGCAGGGCAAGGACTACACCGTGGTCGACGGCGACATCCTCAATATCAGGTTCAATGTCTGAGGGAAGGACGGAAGAGGAAAAAGGGGCAGCGGTCTCAAGGGCGCTTCAGCAATTTGGGATCAGAGGGCGATGCTCATAACGACTCGCTCAGGAGGTGCCCGGAACCTTGACGCAACCGCTCGGACAACTCGGCAACCCTCACTCAAGGGCATGGCATTGTGCTCTCCCGGGGTGCCGCCTCAAAAAAGGCGCCGCCCCGGGAGTTTTAGCCGGGTGCATTATCTTGCTGCCATTACCGCCTCAGGGCTTAATAATCTCGCAATCGCACTCGGCGTCTTTAATATTTAACAGCAAAAATTTCACATTGTAGCCGTGTTTGACCAGCTCGCTATAGGCCATATCGGCCCGGGCGCCGGTGGAACAATGGACGTAAATTTTCTTATCTTTGGGCAACTCATTCATCCGGGCAGGAATCTCGTCCAGAGGAATATTGATCGTATTCTTGAAAATGCCCAGCTCGGCCACTTCCTCTTTGGTACGGGCATCGACGATAACGGTATTTTTTTCTTCGCCGTTCACCGCCTTGCGGAAGTCAGCCACGGAGACTTCGCCCTTGCCGAGTTTCCGGACCCATTTTATTTCCGTATTAAAGATCGGTCCTTTCTCAAGTTCACCTCCGGATTTTACCCAGCCGGCATACCCGCCTTCAACCAGAGAAACAAAATTGAATTCCTGGTCGCGTACGATCACCACGGCTTCCAAGACTTCCTTGTCGCCATAGAGCACGAGGGGAGCGTTGCGAGGCACATCGTTGAGGGCATGCTCAAGGGTATCGAATGGAACGCTATAGGCCCCTTTGATTCTGCCGGCAACCGCCTTATGGCTCGGCCGTGTGTCAACAACGACAACATTGCCGTTTTTGATGAATTCATTGGTGGAATAGGTGGGCTGGCCTGCCTTGGACCATGCAGGCTCACCGTCAAGATAGACACGGATGTTGGTATAACCGAATTTCTTCGCCAGACCGGCGGAGGCAGTTGACATGCCTCAGGTAGGCCCTCCGCAATAAAACACCAAGGGTGTGTCCTTCTCTTTGGGCAGGACCGCCGCCTGTTTTTCTTCCAACAGCGGTACGGGAATGGCATGGGCGCCGGGCAGATGCGACTGATTGAAGCGGGCCGCTGGCCTGGAATCGACGAGGAAGATCTTGGCCTTGTCGCTGATCAGCTGTTGCAGTTCCGGGGTTTTAATTTCCGTGACCCCGGCGGGCAGCTTGGCCAGTTTCAGCTGGAATTCGGTGGCATAGGCCTCGGAACCACGCATCTCGTAGGTGATTTTAGCGGCCACACCCTTTTTGGCCTGATTGACGCCCTTGGTCTTCTCGTCGAACTTGACCATCATCGCCTTGGCCTGATCCCCCTTTCCGACCATAATGGAAATCGATTTGGCCCGTTCCGAAACCCCGTTAATCTCGCCTTCGTACACGGTCGGTTCCTGCTGCACAGCCGCCGGAGCTGCGACGACCTCGGCTTGTTTGGTCTCCGCGCAGCCGCCGGCCAGCAGGGCCAGCATCAGGCACAGCGGAATCAGCTGCAAAAATTTTTTTTCCACGGCAATCCTCCCAGGTACATGATTACAGGAGACTGACGTCTCCCCTTGCAAAGTACTCGACACTTCTTTCTTGTTCAAAAGTATACCTGAAAGGTGGGAGGAGAGGCAATTGAGAATGTGGATCATCCTTAAAAAGACTGCAGCCGCCCCCGGGCCATATTATTCTCTGGTTTTTTAAAGACAAACGCCGGTATCGGCTATGGCCAGGGCCGGGGCATCGTTGATGCCGTCGCCGACAAAAACCACCTTGGCGCCGCGCTGCTGCATCCCTTGAATAATGCGGAGCTTATCACCAGTTTAAGTTCAGACCACCCATCGGCCGACACCCACCGAAACCCCACCAACTGACCGCCCCGGCAATCACCGGCAGGCCGTTGAGGCCACCGGGGCCAGCATCAGGGCCTGCCCGGCCAGCGCCAGAGACGCCCCCAAACCCACTCTGACAGCAACCCGGTAACCATCGTTATCCGCATCGCCTCGCTGACCGTACATCCGTTAAAAAGCCAGCTTAACAGCTGCGCAAAGGGTTGTATCCTTATTCGCATTTCGACCCCACAGGCCTTGCTGCACGCCGACATTGACACGCAACCGATCGTCAAGGGGCATAACCAGCCCCACCGTTGTCGCCAGAACCTCCTGATCATCTTCGGTGGTAAGAAAATCGTGGGCGTAATTAAGTTCTATTTCCGGCTGCAGCCAGGGGAGAACCTGATAGCCTACGGCCACGTCGGCATTGAACGTTCCCCGGGCGTTTTCGCGCTTATCGCCTAAAGGCAGGGCGTAACCGATATCGGCATTGGCTGTCCATTGGCCCCAGTCCTTGGTGGCCACCAACGCTTGGCTGAAACTCCAATATTCCTGGCTTGTGCCAATTTCTTCCCGGCTGGCATCGTTTCCGACTGGGATGGTAAATCCCGCGAGGTACGCCAGCTCAAGGCTGCGTTCCTTGCTTTCAAAAAAACGATATCTACCGCTCAGTTCCAGATCGCCAAAATTATGGCCTATTACAGGACCGATTTCCGCGTCGTTCTCGTCAAAATCGTTGTCTTCATCTTTTAACCACACATAACTGCCCCCCACCGCCACGTCGAAGTTTTCAACGACGCCGGCAGTCACGGAAAGGCCGATGGCCTGTTCGCGTGCCAATCCTCTGGCATGGCTATTCCCATCGTTGTCCCAAAAACGTTTGGCATGGACATAGGTATAGGAGGACTCGATTTCAAAATGGCCGGGGTCGACCGGAGAAGCGTCGGGCGTATTGATTTTGCCATGCTCCAAACCACGTTCCTCCTCGACGGCCGCTACCGCATCGATGACCGGAACAGCCTGTTCGGCATATGATGCCGGAAGCCCGGTACACAGTCCCAAGAAAGCGATACCGGCGCATCGCCCATAATTTTTTGACATTAAATATAACCCCGACATTGCGTGTCAAATACCCACATTCAAAGATTTTCCAGATACGATAGACAAGAGGTTCGGTGCCGACCGTGGCCGGCCGACACCGAAAAAAAGGCAAGAGCAGGGCCATGGCTGGACAGCGGACTGTTTACCGGCACCGCAGCATGGCCATCTGCATCACCAGCGGGGTCTCATAGCTGACCTCGGCTTTACCCCATTCCTTGTAGCCGACGCTCACCCATTCCCCCTGTTTTTCCCAGAGGGCATACCCGAACTTCCAGCCATCCCATTGCTCGGCACAGGGATACTCTTTTTTCGGGCCGTAATAGAGGAATTGGATGCCATCATTATCCTGGCTCTGACGCGCCTGTCCGATAACCACCTGATCCGCCCCTCTTTTTCCGGCCTCTGCCAGAATGGTGTGCTCGATTTGCTGACCCGAAATTTTAGGCGGCAACTGGACCAGCAGTTCGGCGAAAACCCGGCATGACTTGGGTACCTGGGTCGGCTGAAAAACGGTGGTCACTTTGCTGGTAGCGGGGTATTCCCGGCCGGCATACGCATTCTTATCCTTACCGCCGAGGCCCAGCAATTCCTTGGTGCCGCACCCCGAAGCACTGATCAGGACCAGGGACAGCAGGACCAACTGTACGATTTTAAGCATAGACAAACTCCATAAAAAGTATCGGCCGTTTTCCGGAACAGGGGATTGCACCAGTCCCTTTCCCCATCCGGAACGCATCATCCCTGCAAGAAAAACAGGCCCGCCGCAAGAATGCAAGGGGAAAAGCACCAGCCCCGTCTGGCCGGGCATTGCTTGCTCCCGGCGGCCCTAATTGCCAGGAAAAAGGTTCGAAACAGCGGACCGGTGCGACAGGAATTGCCGGATGGTTCCTTTACGGGTACAATACCGCCCGTTGCGCCGGACCGATTACGGCGCGCGACCCTTTTGCACAACCAGAACCAACAGACAGGCAAGATCTCGGGCCGGAAGGTCACGAGACCGTCCCGGCTTCCATTGAATCGCAGTGAGGATCAAAAACGTATGGCCACCGAAGTGAATAAAATCATCTATTCGATGATCAAAGTCAGCAAAAAATATAACCAGAAGCAGATCCTCAAGGATATCTCCCTGTCCTATTTTTACGGGGCCAAGATCGGGGTACTGGGCCTCAACGGTTCGGGCAAGAGTACCCTGCTGCGCATCCTGGCCGGCATCGACCGGGAATTCGACGGCAAAACCGTGCTCTCCGAGGGGTTCACCATCGATTACCTGCCCCAGGAGCCAGCGCTTGATCCCGAAAAAACCGTGCGCGAAATCGTCGAGGAAGGGGCCCAGGCCACGGTTGACCTGCTGGCGGAATTCAACGCCATCAACGAAAAATTCGCCGAACCCATGGACGACGACGCCATGCAGGAGCTGATCGATCGTCAGGCCAAAGTTCAGGATAAACTCGACGCCACCGACGCCTGGAACCTCGATTCGCGCCTGGAGATGGCCATGGAGGCCCTGCGCTGTCCGCCCCCGGAAATGAAGACCGGGGTACTCTCCGGCGGCGAGAAACGGCGGGTGGCCCTGTGCCGCATCCTCCTCAAAAACCCCGACATCCTCCTGCTCGACGAGCCCACCAACCATCTCGACGCCGAATCGGTCGGCTGGCTGGAGCAGCACCTGCAGCAGTATGCGGGCACGGTGATCGCCGTCACCCATGACCGGTATTTCCTCGACAACGTCGCCGGCTGGATTCTCGAACTCGACCGCGGCCAAGGCATCCCCTGGAAGGGTAACTATTCCTCCTGGCTGGAGCAGAAGCAAAAACGGCTGGCCCAGGAAGAGAAGAAAGAGAGCGAACGGCAGCGGACCCTCCAGCGCGAGCTGGAATGGATCCGAATGAGTCCCAAGGGCCGGCGCTCAAAATCGAAGGCCCGGATCACCGCCTACGAAAATTTGGTCAGCCAGCAGGCGGAAAAGGCCGGCAGCGAGATGGAGATCTACATCCCGCCCGGACCGCGCCTGGGCAAACTGGTGATCGAGGCCGAAGGGCTCTGCAAGACCTACGACGACCGCCTGCTGATCGACAGGCTCAACTTCTCCCTGCCGCCCGGCGGCATCGTCGGCATTGTCGGCCCCAACGGCGCCGGCAAGACCACCCTCTTCCGGATGATCACTGGCCAGGAACAACCGGACGCCGGCACCATCCGCATCGGCGAGACGGTCAAGCTGGCCTATGTCGACCAGAGCCGCGACAGCCTCGACCCCAACCAGACCATCTTCCAGGTGATCTCCGAGGGCCAGGAAACCGTCTGGCTGGGAACCCGCGAGGTCAACGCCCGCGCCTATGTGGCCAAGTTCAACTTCACCGGCAGCGATCAGCAGAATAAGGTCGGCGAGATCTCCGGCGGCCAGCGCAACCGGGTCCACCTGGCCCGCATGCTCAAGGAGGGCGGCAATGTCCTGTTGCTCGACGAGCCCACCAACGACCTCGACATCAACACCATGCGCGCC
>CAIMMA010000610.1 GCA_903842475.1 uncultured bacterium | reverse complement strand
GGAAAATATGGATTCAGAGGTGGCCAGCAAGGCACCCAACCCAATGGAAACTGCACCGATAAGTAAAAGATCGGATAGAGCTGCGCCGAGAATTCCCATGCCAGCAACCCGCCAGTTTCGAGATGTTCCATTTGCAAGGGCCAGCAACATTGTCGGGCCAGGGGTAACCGTGACCGCAAAACATGTGACGATGTACAGGCAAATAGTGGTGAGTGTCATCGGTGTTTCCTTGAATGCCTAACGAGTCGGTAGGAAAAGTGGCGACATGACACCTTCTCGCGAATAAAAATTAACGGGTAAAGTGGCATGGTTGTCGATCTTTTCCAATTTGCTGTTTTCCGTTCTTAATGAATTTTTCATTTTCGGCACCTTTTGCATCTTGAGAAACATTGCAAAAATTGTGCAGTAATGCCTTAATATTGGGTTGAAATTCAAAGAAGACAACCTGCTCTTTGCTCGCGGATTGTCCAATTCTATTCGGAACATCCTGAAATGCCCAGAAAAGTGAAGTAAAATTATAGCAAATTGACTTTTCCTACAGGCTCAACGGTGAAATAACCTGCCGGCTGACACGCGGTCCTTCTTTTTAAACGCTCATATTTCAGTCATATTTTTTGACTGGTTGAACGAACGCTGAAGGTTTCCGCGCTGTTAACCCTGTCCAGCTGAACAGAAATTACGCTGAGAAGCAGATAATAAAAGATTTTTTTTACTTTTTTACCAGCTCAACTCTTCGGTTCTTTGCCCGACCTTCCTCGGAATCATTGGACGCGGCAGGCGCAAGCATTCCGACGCCATAAGCGGACAGTCTTTCTGGTGCTGTACCGTAATTTGCGCTAAGCGCTTTCACAACCGCCTCAGCTCTTCGACGCGAAAGATCATAGTTGTATTGAATTTCACCCTGATTATCGGTATGCCCCACAACCAGAAGTTTGAGACTGGGGCTCTGTTTAAGGAGTTTAGCTATTTCATCAAGCGCAGGTTTTGATTCCGGTTTGATCTCGGTCTTGTCAAGGTCGAAAAGAATCCCATAGATCGCCACCTTGCCTGTTTTGGAAAGATCCAGGTTCATCTCTTCGGCATTGACGACCGTTAAGGTATTCTTGAGTGGTTTTGTCTCGGTCACGTCAACCTGATAATAGGTGCGGCCTTTTTTTGCTTCGGCTTTGCCTACCTTGATTTCAAAACCCCAGAACGTATTTTCAGCCGCATACACCGACACATAAACATCACCGGTCTGACTCTCAAGCCTACCGGCAATAAAGCGTTTCGCTCCATCGTTGCTCGTAAAAACAGATTCATACCCTGCTGCTTTTACAAACTCGTCATATCTTCCGAAATCATCACTCTTTGCCTCGTAAAGAGTTTCAAAGCCTTTTTTCTGGAAGAGTTCCCGATAGTTCCCAATAATTTCCTCTGGCCCAACGCCTTCCGGCGCAATATAGGTGATTCTGGCCACAGCACCTTCGATCTTTTTCATATTTGTGAAGATGCCAGTACCTTCCTCAGTTCTCTTGGCCGGTCCAAGAGGCAGGTTGTAGGAGTCAAAATTCCTGCTTTTATAGACGAGGATATCGGATCCTGAAACCCTTCCGGCGGCAGGATGATCCTTAGCCCCCTTGATATCTGCGCCCCATGCTGTCCCTATTGCTGCATGGATGCAAACAAATACAATCAAAGGAATGAGTTTGAGGGTGTTTTTCAATATTTTATTAATGCCGTTCATCTTTTGCTCTCCTTTATTAAAGTAACGCAACCTATTTCATTGAGCAGAATACTTGCTCAGGTTTTCAACCGCCTTCATCCCGGCTGCCTTCAGCTTCTCTTTGTCTTTCGCCATAAGCCCAAACGACACCGTCATATAATATTCACCCTGAAGAATATGCAACCCCGGAGGCATCAGAAAGTTGTCGTCCCCTACACTGTCGATTTTTGTGGTATCTTTTAAAGCAGTCTTGGTTGATTTAAAAATAGATTGAGGTGTATTGCCGGCCTCGCGTGTTTTTTTGTCCATAAAGGCCGTTTGAGTTAATCCCACCTGAAGAAGTATCCCGTCTTTCTCATACACACATAGCTTCAACCCGACCCGAGGCTCCTCTTTGACTGTGCACTCCCCGAAACTTACACCAGTCAGCATCTTGGCATTTTCCTTGGTTATGATCATGTCAGGCTCAATTATTTTAGCGTTGGCGCTGACGTTGATTGTTTTTTCCTTAGAATTGCTATCACATCCACATAACTGGCAGAAAGCAAGTATCATGCAGGTTGCAACCAAAAACATTTTTCCCATTTAGGACCTCCACTATTATTAATCCCAGCTAGATGTACAAGTTGCCAGATTGCCGGGATTTCCTTGCCCAAAGAGTCTGCAGGAAAAATGGGTCCTTGACACCCTGTCGCGGATAAAAATTGAACGGACAAAGCGGCACGGTTGTCGATCTTTTCCAATTTACTACCTTTCCTTCTTAATTAATTTTCCATTTTCTGCACCTTTCGCATTTTGAGGGGGGCAGGGTCAGCAAGGGATCAGGGTCAGGTCTTGCAATCAAACATGCTTCTGCTCTGCACACCTGACCGCGCGGCTTACGGTGGAATAGTGGACGCCTGTCGCCGACCGCATTAATGGAGCCACCGATGATCTGGTTAATGGAGCCAGTAAAACCTGGTCATTTTCCCTTTTGGACGGGGTGAATTTCAGGTCGTTTGTTTACTCTTTTTTTCTCTCTGGTTTTGTACCCTCCGGGCAGTTTTTTGGCGAGCGATAACTCTTGCCATCAAGGATGAGCCGGTAGGCATTATGCCTGAGCCGGTCAATGGTGGCGGCACCGAGCAGTTTATTGGGGAAGGCGCCTCCCCATTCGGTAAAAACAAGGTTGCTGGTGACCAGGGTGGCGACCCGTTCATGCCGTTCCGCAATCAGATCATGCAGATCCTCGTCCTGCGGTGAACGCAGGGGTTTCAAGCCGAGATCGTCGATAATCAGCAGCGGCGTGCGAACCAGGGCCTGGAATCTGCGGTCATAGGTGCCCATGGCGCGGGCTGCCTGGAGGCTGCCGAGCAGTTGGGTCTGGGTGGAAAACAAAACATCATAGCCCTGACGAACGGCGCAATGGCCGAGCGCCTGGGCGAGATGGCTCTTGCCAGTACCGCACGGTCCTGCAATGAGTAGATTGGCGGGTTCGGCAATGAAGCGGCAGGTCGCCAGCTCCTGAATGAAGGCTCGGTTGAGGCCGGGGTTGAAGTCGAAATCAAACCCTTCGATGGTCTTTTGCGAACGAAATCCGGCACGGCGGATGCGGGTGCTGAACTTTTCTTGCTCTCTTCTGGCGATCTCGTCCTGGATGAGCAGGGCGAGGAACTCGGGATAGGCGAGCTTGGCCTCGATGGCCTGGCGGTTTCGGGCCGCCAGCGAATCGAGGATGCCGGAGAGGCGGAGCTGTTTGAGCATGGGGGTCAGTTCGGGCATGGGGTTCATGGGGGCTCCTATTGCACAAGGGTGGTGGTGTCGCGCTGAAAGCGGGAGCTGTCGGTGTTGGCTCTCAAAAACGATGAACAAAAAAGGGAGGTATTTCTCAGAATCTGTTAACGAATATTTCTGAGAATTCGGATAGCATTGACCTGCAGGGACTGCGAGTCATGGGGGATAGG
>CAIMMA010000609.1 GCA_903842475.1 uncultured bacterium | reverse complement strand
GTGATTATCCTGGTCGGGGGATTGGATGGTGCGGGACGCGGGGCAACCGTCAACCTGCTCAGCGAATGGATGGATCCTCGTCACGTGCAAACCCATGGGATGGGCGAACCTTCCGACGAGGAACTCGACCGCCCCATGATGTGGCGTTTCTGGCGAGCGCTGCCCCCCAAGGGGAAAATCGGGGTGTTTCTCGGTTCCTGGTACACCTGGCCGATTCTCAACCGGGTCAATGGCCTCACCAAGGAAGCCGATCTCGACCAGAGCATGGAACGGGCTAAACGACTGGAAAGAATGCTGGTGGACGAAGGCGCCCTGCTGATCAAATTCTGGCTGCATCTTTCCAAGGATAAACAGGAAAAACGCTTCAAGTCGTTGGAGAAAAACCCGCTGACCCGCTGGAAAGTGACCGAGCGCGACTGGAAACATTTCAAGGCCTATGACAAGTTCCAGGAGGTCCATGAGAACGTCATCCGTCACACCAGCACGGCCGAGGCGCCCTGGCTGATCGTGGAAGGCGAGGATACCCATTATCGCAACCTGACCGTGGGCAAGGTGATCCTGCAGGCCATCCAGAATCGGTTGGAACAGGATAAAACCCCGGCGCCCAAGATTCTGGCACCTCCCTTGATGCCATCCATCGATAACCTGCATCTCTTGAAAACCCTCGACATGGGGCAGGTGCTCGACAAAGACAAATTCAAGCTCAAGCTGGAAAAGTATCAGGCCAAGCTGAACGAACTGACCCGCGACCCCAAGTTCAAGTACATGTCGGTGATCGCGGTATTCGAGGGGAACGACGCCGCCGGCAAAGGCGGCAGCATCCGGCGCATCACCGGCGCGCTGGATGCCCGTTACTACCAGGTTGTCCCCATTGCCGCACCCACTGAAGAGGAGCGCGCCCAACCCTATCTGTGGCGCTTCTGGCGGCATCTCCCGCGGAAGGGGCGGGTGACGATTTTCGACCGTTCCTGGTACGGTCGGGTGCTGGTGGAGCGCGTTGAGGGCTTTTGCGCGGAGGCCGACTGGATGCGGGCCTATAGCGAAATCAACGATTTCGAGGCGCAGATGGTCAGGCATAATCTGCTGGTGGTTAAATTCTGGCTGACCATTACCAAGGACGAGCAATTGCGGCGATTCGAGGACCGGCAAAAAACCGGGTTCAAGCGCTTCAAGATTACCGAGGAGGACTGGCGCAACCGCGATAAATGGGAGCAATACGAACAGGCCGTGTGCGACATGGTGGATCGGACCAGCACGATGCTTGCCCCCTGGACCCTGGTGGAAGCCAACGACAAGGACTTTGCGCGCATCAAGGTGTTGAAAACCCTGTGCGGTATGATTGAAGCCAAGCTGGAGGCCTTGCGTGCAGAGGGGGTGGACTACCTGGATAAGCCCGGGAAGCGCCGTTGATTTGTTGCTGCCGGCATCAATCCGAGGGGATTGAACATATCGAAATCGTGGGCGTTCTTGGCATGGGCACGACGAACGTGTCTTTTGCAATGCTTTGCCTGGAATAACCCGGCAACGCGGCGAAATGGCGGATTATTACAACAGCTGGGATCAGCGTGGGGAACATCGATGGCAAAATATGAGCAGGGGACAGCGCCCGCTGTCCTGTTTGAAAACGGCGAAGTGGTTTTTGCCTTCCGAGAAGGGAAGCTTGAGCTCAAGAATGCGTTGGTCCGTGAAAAAGGCGGTGTACTGCACGCTAAGCTGATCGCTGCCGGAGCCATCTGTATCGAGGATGGCCGTGATCAATGACTGCTGTTGCGAGCCGTGCTCCAGAGGTCACTGCAAGCAGTTGCAAGGGGTTGGCATGGCAGCCAACAACCTGGGGCGTCATCTGAAAAAAAGGCTATGGGGTGCCGCGATTGCCTGGGGACTGTTGTCGGGGTGCGGCGAGAAATAAGAGAAAAGGATGCAGCAGGTGCGAAGAAAAGATCGGGAAATCAGCGCGGAAGAAGCGATGGTCATTCTCAGGCAGGCCGAATACGGTGTGCTTTCGATTGTGGTTGAGGATGGTCAGCCCTACGGTGTGCCGCTCAACTTTTGCGTTATCGGGCAACACCTCTATTTTCATTGCGCCCTGTGCGGCCGGAAAATCGATGGTAT
>CAIMMA010000608.1 GCA_903842475.1 uncultured bacterium | reverse complement strand
GAAAAAATTTACCGAAAAAGACACTCATGGGTTGATATTGACCTCGTTGCTGAATGACCACTGGTTGGTCTAATGCCAGTTATTGGTTTTCAGCGTAAAAGAAATTATGAAAGCTGTCGGTTAAAAAAATTAATTGTGACGCATTGGAGCAGATGCCCTTGGGAATGTAATTTTTTAGTAAGCCCAAAATTAGTGATCATAACAATCACCTATCGGCTAAAAAGCCTCCGCCATTTCAGCGAATTTCTAACATCACCAAAGGATAGGCACTTCACGAAATAGTTTTCTGAAAAAACGCCCAGAAAAGTTTTTCTGAAAAACTAAAATCCACACAGTCAAAAATTTGCTTGACCCGACTATAGCTTCACAGTTTAGGATGTGGCCGATGAAGACTTATCGCATAACTGAACTTGCACAGCGCTTCGGCCTGTCGCGCTCGACGCTGCTTTACTACGACCGTATCGGGTTATTGCCTCCGAGCGGGCGAACTGAGGCCAACTACCGGCGCTACACCCAGGAGGATCTAGCCAAGTTCGAACGCATCTGCTTTTTTCGCGAGGCGGGCCTGAGCCTTGCGGAAATTGGGCATTTACTGGAAAAAACCAGCGACGACAGTTCGATACTTGAAAGGCGCCTGAGCGAAATCGGCCAGGAGATTGCGCGGTTAAAGGCTCAGCAGCGAGTACTTGCCGGCATGCTCAAGAAAGTGACGACAGGGATCGATGGATCAGGCCTCGACAAAGAGTTATGGCTCAGCCTCTTGAAGGCCTGCCACTTCGACGAGGCGGCTCTTAAGCGTTGGCACATTGAGTTTGAACGCCGGGCACCGAATGCCCATCATGCGTTTCTTCTTAACCTTGGGCTATGTGAAAAAGAAGCCCTCCAGGTCAGGATGCTGACCAAAAACATCAAGCAAAACACATTGACAATGAAATATTTCTACGAACTCTTCGAAGATCTCCCCCGACAAGGCCCCGGATGCCGTGAGGCCACTCTGAAAGCACTTGGCTTGTTGGCGGATCTGCCGACAAACCCGAAAGTCCTCGACATCGGCTGTGGCAGCGGCATGCAAACACAACTCCTCGCCCAGGAACTGCGAACGAAAATCCTGGCGATCGACAACCACCGACCAGTGTTGGACTGCCTGGACCGGGCCGCCGCCAGGGAGGGGCTGGGCATCGAGACGATGGAAATGTCGATGATGGACATGTCTTTTGACAAAAAGAGCTTCGACTTGCTGTGGTGCGAGGGCTCGATCTTTATCATTGGCCTTGTCCGTGGACTCAAGGAGTTCAAAACCTACCTCAAACCTGGCGGCTATTTGGCCTTCACGGAAATCTGCTGGCTGACGGATGATGCTCCTGCCGAGGCAAAGGACTTCTTCGAAAAGGTATACGCAGACATCAGGACAACCGGCGAGGTATGCCGGCTTGCTGCCGCTGAAGGCTATAGAGAGGTTGGGGCGTTCAACCTTCCGGAAAGTGCCTGGTGGGACGATTACTACACGCCGATGCTTGCCCGCATACAGGAACTTAAGGTGAAGAATGCCGGAATACCCGAGGCCCTGGCAGTCTACACCGAATGCCTGACCGAGGCTGAAATGTTCCGTCGACACTCGAAAAGCTACGGCTATACCTTCTTCGTGCTGCAGAGCAGCTAACCCCCGTTTCGTATCTGCAGACCGCCGCAGGCAGGAGTTGGTTTCAGATACAGCATAGCCAAAGAGGTTTCACCATGAATATACAACACGCAGGTCTGGCGATGCTGGGCTGGGCTGAGTGGTTTGAGAAACGGGTAGAACAGGCCCCTGACGAGGGCAACATCGCCAGAGTTGCCGCAGTCGACCGGGACATGCTGCTGGTTATAAACCAAGACGGGATTTTCCGGGCAAAACTTGCTGGTAGGTATCACTATGAGCATCACCTGACACAGGAACTTCCCTGTGTCGGCGACTGGGTGCGTGTCGAAAAACAACCGACCGATGATTTTGGGATAATCCATGCGCTGGTCGAGCGCAAAACTGTTCTGCGCCGCAAGTCAGCCGGGGAGTCAATCGAGCATCAGTTGATTGCCGCAAATCTTGATTTTGTTCTTATCGTCCAATCCTGCCACCTTGACTTCAACGTCAACCGGCTCGAACGATATCTTGTCATGGTGAGCGATGGCGGGATTGAACCCTATATCCTTCTAACAAAAACCGATTTGATTACCCCGGAAATACTGGCTTACCAGTTAGCGGAGATTGAGGCAGCGGGGATCACTGCACCGGTCATGACCTTGAGTAATGTCACCCGGGAAGGCATAGACACGCTTAATAAGTTGCTGCAGCCGACTAAGACATATTGTTTTGTCGGCTCGTCGGGGATTGGCAAGAGCACGATCATCAACAGCCTGCTTGGCCGTTCAAGGCTCCTGACCGGCGACGTAAGCGGAAGCGGCGAAGGAAGGCATACCACCGTGCGTCGGGAGCTGATCATCCTTGAGAGCGGTGCCCTGGTTATCGACAATCCAGGCATGCGTGAATTTGCCATCCTCGGTGCTGAAAGTGGTATAGACAACAGCTTTTCCGATATCATTCTGCGTACATCGTCATGCCGTTACAGAAATTGCAGCCATACCAACGAGCCCGGCTGTGCTGTTTTCGAGGCCTTGCGTTGCGGCTACCTCAACCAGGAGCGCTACAATAATTACCGAAAACTTAAGGAAGAATCAGAATTTTATCAAATGTCCTATGTCGAAAAGAGAAAAAAAGATCGTGACTTCGGCAAATTCATTAAGGCAGCCAAGCAGCGTTCCAAAGGGTGACGGCCTGAGGAGATACAAAAAAGTGATTTTTTTCTCTTGTTTTTTTATTTTTTTCTGCACTGGAAGAGCATTTTTAGGAGATTTGTGCCACTAGCATATTGACATTAGCTTTTTTCGTTTAATTTTCTATTATTTATGCGCACTGACTCCCATCAGATGCTCGACCTTTCCTACGTGCCTGAAGCCGACCGCCTTGAGTCGGCAAATGACACCGTCGACAAAGCTGCTTCCCTTCTTTGCTACGTGTGGATTTCCGGTGTAATGAAAAAGCCGTCCGTCCCGGCGTAGCACACGGAAAATCTCCCGGTAGAACTCTTCGCTGTAGAGCTCCTCGGCGATGGAAAAACGCGGTGGATCGTGAATGACCGAATCAAAAGAAGTCGCAGGCATTGTGCTTATCAGCTCATAGCTACTGCCCTGACGTTGCACAATCCCCTCTTGGCCCAAATCGTTTGACCAAGGGTTCTGCGCACGCAGCCCCATCACCTCCAGGCTCAGTTCGATGCTGAGCACCTCGCTTGCACCTAGTCGGTGGGCAGCGATGGCCGCATATCCCAATCCGCTGCAGCAGTCCAGCACCTTGTCACCCTTGCGCACCGCCTGTTGAGCCATCTCGGAGGCACTAGCAAAGGGGTCGGTTCCTTTGGAGATATGCATCTTGACGCCGCTAATTTCTAGCAGCGGTGCTCCAGCTGTGGGAACGAGCTTGTAGTAGCCAGAGCTACGGTCTTCCAACGGATCCATATCTCCATTGCGACAGAGGTAGATTCTCTGTGTCTTCTTGACGATTCTTTTGAGTTCGTCGATGGAGAGTCGATTGTCTTCGTCGAGCACTAGGCCCTTGTCGCTTAAGGAAAAGTCTTGTTCCGAAAGATTCAGGTCCGTGGAGAGCCGGACGCAGGAAAGTCCATTGGCGATGGCCACCAGCGCCTGTCTGGCATTTTCTGTATGAAGGTAGTAACTGGGCATACCGTTCGTCTATTTAGTTAGAAATACTGATCGCACTATACACCGGTAGGCGGGAAACTTATACCAAGATTACCCGCCTCCGACCGTACCAACGTTCTGATCTGATATCCTTCGCCTTGAAGCCCGATACATGCTCGAGGATAGCGGAAAATTGGCGAGATTGCCTTCCACTTTCAAGCTGTATACCTATCATTAGATAAAATGCAGCAGATCGTTGCTTGCTAGTTTTCATCTGATTAAAGGTTTTCAGGAGCAATATTGACCCTGAAAGTTCCGGCCCATCGGCGACCATCGGGAAAGCCCTCTCTCAAGGCAGTGGAAAAAGACATATTAATCTGGATGCAGAACAGTCATCAAGTTCTGCATGATGTTTCCGTATCGATTTTTTCTTCACCGCTAATCAGAATTGAGCCACCTCTGCTAACGAAAACTGAGCCACTGGCTCCGTCTCTTTTTTTCTAACCCCTCCTTCGCTCACCCCGTTTTTTTTCGTTTTTATTTTCCCATCCAGCAACTGATCTGCTCAATGAGATGTATTTATTGAGGAGCTCAGCATGGCCGAAAGGCGTACCTGCAAACACTGCCTCCAGGGATTTCATCCTCGGCCGCAAAATCCTGATCAACAGTATTGCTCGGAACGGGCGTGCCAGCGAGCCCGTAAACGGCATTGGCAGCAGCAGAAATTACTGGCCGACGCTGATTACCGGGCCAACCAGCGTGCCGATCAGAGATCCTGGGCCGAGAACCATCCCGACTATTAGCGGCAATATCGCCAGCGGAATCCGGATTACGTTGAGGGCAATCGCCAACGTCAAGGGGAACGGAACCATCGTCGGTGCGAGCAGGGCACCGTCCAGTTACAGATTGCAAAGATGGACGCGT
>CAIMMA010000607.1 GCA_903842475.1 uncultured bacterium | reverse complement strand
TGCAAGAGACCTTAGGCCTCAAAATCACAATCAGATTGGCGAACCCTCTGCTGGTAGCTGAGCAATTGCCAGGAAATCCATTTCGATAAATCTCCATATTGTTATATTGCACAATACTTGTTCGCGCTACCTATTCACAGGGTAAACAGCTATTTGCTGAAGGCAAGATACTTCATGTATGGCTGGTGCCAAAAAAAAATCGAATCCGCTGTACTAATAAAACACCTGGAAATTCCTTATGATTCGGGACTGATGAAAATTGAGAGAGCCGGAAAAATGTTCGATGGGTCTGTTTGAATAACAGCAATCCGCAAACGCAGCCCTTACTGCTAAGGCCATTTAAGGTAAACGGGGGGAGTATTCTCAGGATGGCCGTAGTGCAGCTTTTATCGTTGGGTGTATCTGTAAAAAGCCTGCTAAAATGCGAGCATTATGAAACGAAATAAATAAAAAATTAAGGGCTGACACCGGTTTTTGCGGTGCCAGCCCTTAATAGGTGGGACGATTAAGCTGAAAGAGACTTCAAAGAAAAAATCTCAATGATCAATGGTGAAAGAGGCTTTCAGGAATTCTCTGTTCAACCGGGCAATATTGCGAATGGTAATACCCTTCGGGCAAACATTTTCGCATTCAAGATGGTTACCGCAGTTACCGAAACCATCTTTGTCCATTTGCATAACCATGTTGATGGCACGTTTTTTGGCTTCCGTCTGACCTTGCGGTAACAGAGCAAACTGAGCAACTTTTGCTCCGAGGAAAAGCATCGGGGTTCCATTGGGACAGGCAGCGGCACAGGCACCGCAACCAATACAGGCTGCGGCATCCATGGCCTGCTCGGCCACGTGCTGCGGAATAAGGATACTGTTGCCGTCAGCCGGTGAACCAGTGTTGACGGAAACATAACCGCCGGCAGCGATGATTCGATCCAGCGCGGACCGGTCGACGATCAGATCCTTGACGATCGGAAAACCCTGGGAGCGGAAAGGCTCGATGACGATGGTGTCGCCATTCTTAAAGCGCCGCATGTGCAGCTGGCACAGGGTTGTTTCTTTGTCAGGACCATGGGCGGTACCATTAACCACCGCACCGCACTGTCCGCAGATACCTTCGCGGCAGTCGTGATCAAAGGCGATCGGTTCCTGACCTTTGATGGTTAACCATTCATTCAATACATCGATCATTTCCAGAAAGGAACTGTCGGTACTGATGTCCTTGAGAGCATGTTCCTCAAAAGCGCCTTTAGCCAAGGGACCATTCTGTCGCCAGATTTTTACTATTATATTTATCGATTTCGATGACATAAGCTTTCTTCTGCGTTGTATTTTAAACTTCAGTGATGAATCTGTTTATACAAGAGTACAGAGGTGCATTACTTATAGCTGCGTTGCGAAGGAGTGACATTTTCAAAGATCAGTTGTTCCTTGTGCAATGCAGGAGTGGTACCTAATCCTTTGTACTCCCAAACGGCGGCGTAACTAAAGTTGGCATCGTCTCGTTTGGCTTCATTCTCCTCTGTCTGGCTTTCTTCTCTAAAGTGACCACCGCAGGATTCTTCGCGATTGAGGGCGTCACGAGCCAGCAATTCACCAAATTCGAGGAAATCGGCTACCCGACCGGCACGCTCAAGCGATTGGTTGAGTTCCTGTCCTGAGCCCGGGACGATGACGTTCTCCCAAAATTCAGCGCGAATCTCTGGAATTCTTTTGATTGCAAGTTCCAGCCCTTCCTTGTTCCTCGCCATACCGCAATTGTCCCACATGACCTTGCCGAGTTCTTTGTGGAAATGGTCAACTGTCTGGCCATTTTTACCGCTTTTGGTGTTTTTAAGCAGTTTGGCGGTTTGTTCTTTAACATCGTTGACTGCCGCATCAAAGGCCGGGTCGTTGGTGTTGGTCGGGACCGGCGGGACGGTGGCCAGGTAATTGCCGATGGTGTATGGTAAAACGAAATACCCGTCGGCGAGACCCTGCATCAATGCGGAAGCGCCCAGGCGGTTGGCGCCGTGATCGGAGAAGTTGCACTCACCGGCGGCATACAAACCAGGCACAGTGGTCATCAGGTGGTAATCGACCCAGAGACCGCCCATGGTGTAATGGACCGCGGGGTAGATCATCATCGGTTCCTTGGTCGGGTCACTGTCGGTGATTTTCTGATACATATGGAAGAGGTTACCATATTTTCTCATGATCACATCGAGGCCGTCGCGTTTGATCGCATCCGCAAAGTCGAGGTAGACGCCGAGTTTGGTCTCGCCGACACCCTTGCCTTCGTCGCAGGCATCCTTTGCGTTGCGGCTGGCTACGTCCCGGGGAACGAGGTTACCGAATGAAGGATATTTGCGTTCGAGGTAATAATCGCGATCTTCCATTGGAATGTCAGCTGCTTTTCTGGTTTCGCCAACATTCTTCGGAACCCAAACCCGTCCATCGTTCCGCAGACTCTCGCTCATGAGCGTCAGTTTGGACTGGAATTCGCCGTGCACAGGAATACAGGTCGGGTGGATCTGAACGAAGGATGGGTTAGCAAAACCGGCACCGCGTTTGTAAGCACGCCACGCGGCCGTGACATTACAGGCCATGGCGTTGGTGGACAGAAAATATACGTTCCCATAACCACCGGTGGCAAGCACAACCGCATGCGCGGAATGTTTTTCAACCTCACCCGTTATCAGATTGCGGCAGACGATACCTTTGGTGACACCGTCAACTACCACCACGTCCATCATCTCACGGCGGGTGAATAACTTGACCTTGCCGGTGGCTACCTGTCGCATCATGGCAGTATAGGCACCGAGCAGCAACTGCTGTCCTGTCTGGCCTCTGGCATAAAAAGTCCGGGAAACCTGGGCGCCGCCGAAGGAGCGATTGGCCAAGGTTCCGCCGTATTCACGGGCAAAAGGAACGCCCTGAGCCACACACTGATCGATGATGTTGTTGGCGACCTGAGCAAGACGATAGACGTTTGCCTCACGGGCGCGGAAGTCGCCACCTTTAATGGTGTCGTAGAACAAACGGAAGATGGAGTCGCCGTCATTCTGGTAATTTTTCGCGGCGTTGATGCCACCCTGTGCTGCGATGGAGTGAGCGCGACGGGGGCTATCGTTAATGCAGAACGATTTAACGTTGTACCCCAGTTCGCCCAAGGAGGCGGCTGCTGAAGCGCCTGCCAGGCCGGTTCCTACGATAATAACTTCGTATTTCCGTTTGTTGGCAGGGTTGACGAGTTTGTTGGAAAAACGGCATTTGTCCCATTTTTCGGCCAGCGGTCCTTCAGGTATCTTTGAGTCAAGCTGCATAGTCGTTTCT
>CAIMMA010000606.1 GCA_903842475.1 uncultured bacterium | reverse complement strand
CGTCTAGTGGCCTAGGACACTGGCCTCTCACGCCGGCAACAGGGGTTCGAGTCCCCTTGGGGTCACCAAGTTATTTCGGTGACATAGATACCCACAAAGAACCAACTCAGTTAGCGCTGTGGTTTTTTTGTGGGTTTTCTGTTTTCAAGGGATAAGAATGAAGCTTTGGCAAAGCGGCTAATGCCTCTCTACTGCCTTCCTGTAGAGAGTGAATATATCGTTGCGTCGTAGCAATGCTACCATGCCTTAACATTTTTTGGATTTCCACCAACGGCACGTTCTTGCTTGCCAGTATCGAAGCAAACAGATGCCGAATTCCATGGAACCCAAATTGCTTCACACCTGCTTTCGCGCACAGCTTTTTCAACCAGTGCTGCCGGTACTGGTATGGCATCCACTTACCTTGCTCATCATCAGAGCGCCACATAAAGACGAAACCGAGTAACCCGGTTACTCGTCGCTGCTTTTCGAGCATTGACACGAGATCGTCACCAATTGGCAGCCAGGATTCTTTCCACTCCCCCAGAACGTTTTTGCGCCACAAGAGCCGAACCCTACGCCCGGAGAGATCAACATCCCGCCACCGCAGCCTGAACAGCTCGTCGCGGCGGGCTCCTGTTTGCAGGTAAGCAAACGACATGCACCGATCCTGATTGGTACCAGCAACGCCGTAAACCTTCCAAAAATCTTCAATCGTGGGTACAACCCTCTCGTCGCGGGCTTATGCAAATCTTGGGGCTGCATGAAACGGATTTTTCTCAGGCAAACCCAGGAAACGAGTTCCCCACTCCCATGCGGCGCGCAAATTTTTGCGATCCTTATTGGCTCAGTTCCCTGACCGTTTCTCCTCCTCGCCCTGCAGGTGTTTCAATACTGAAATCGTTTTCAATTCACAAACCGGCAATTGCGGGTCGACTGATTTGAATAACAACTTGAACGCAAACCGCTTTTCTTCGAATGTCAGTTTTACATGCTGGCGTTGGGAGTACTGAAGGTAAGCTGTGGCCCACTCAAGAAGCGAGATCGAAGGGGTCGCTTCCTCTTCCCCTTTTTTCACCATCAGCAATCGTTCTCTTTCTTTCGCCTCCCACTCGATTGCCTCTTTTTTCGTTACGCAACGGCGACAAAATTTCTTTTTCCCGTTCGTCACTTGCGCTATCCATTGCCCTTTTAATTTGTCCTTGTATGGCACGTTTTACCTCTTTGGAGTAAAAATAAATTCGATTACCAAGGACAAATCCACCGAATGACCGATAGTACCAGCGCACTCTCTTGACGTCAATCCCGGTCATCTTGGCAACCTTCGGAGCGGTGAGCAACTCGCCCAATTCATCAGCTAAAGCGTTCAAAATTTAACCTCCGGTGATTTCTCAACACCTGGCAAAGAAAGTTGCCGGTTGTCGGCGGGTTGGTCGGGATCGCGGAGAGCGGCTTTCATCCGCTTGGCCCGTTTGTTCACATCCTGCATGTACTCGGCACCCTGGGGGGCCTGGCCGAGCCAGCCGCGCCTGCGTGTTTTGAAGATTTCATGCTTCATCGGGTTTCCGGCTCAATCCAACCAAGATAGCAGCATGCAAGAAGGTGCCAAGCTTGATGAGCTCACGAACCTTGGTGCGACAGTATCGCCACTGTTTCCAGTAGCACATACGCACCCTGCGGCGCAGCCAGTCTTCACCCAGGTTGGCTCTGGAGAAAATCCGTTCCAACAGGTATTCATCGGGATCGGGTTGACCGTCAACGCGCCGACCAACTGCTCCCCCGGTCGGGTTCATCGCACTGGTCGAGCATGACGGATACTTTCCCTTCTCTGGGTTCGGCCCTTCGTCCGCTGGCGGCGGACTACTATGACCTCTGCTGACTCCTGCCTGGGGACCAGGCATGTTGCCATGCATGGCGCTTTCCAACGGGAGTTGGATCGCATACCGGACAGGTCTCCCCGGATAAGGATGTGATCTTTCACTATGCAATCGCGGCATTTACCGTATCTCCTAAACCCGAGGCGTTGTCATGTTGTGCTGACTTACCTGGAGACTCGGCCTTGTATGCCGTTTCTGTTCGTCGACTCATAGCTTTGCGCTCCAGCTTCCTCCAGACGAGCCCTCGCGAGATCGCCCTTGCTTTCGGCTAGTATTTATGATCCTGTCATCACGACAGTAACAGGGTTTACATACAGGGGAATTGCACCCCATTAGATCACGCCCATGCCGGGCGTACACAAAGTTTTTCAACCTGACCGCCGTGAGCTGCGGTCTGCGAATCAATTTCAGTGGCGGCGGCAGGTTAAAAACGGCGTTGGATCGCCAGTCGCGCAGCTCTGGAAATTTTCGCAGCATCTGATTTCGATGCTTCCGATCTTTTCGATCACGGCTTTGGAGCAGGCGGAGCCAGCACTCGGTTATTTGGATTGGTTTGTTGTTGATGACGATTGTTTGCATATATGAAGACACAGTTGCTGACACGATTGGAGCGTTACGGAGAGAATGCGTTTCCAGACGCCTTCTACATGACCGCTTACCACATTGAGTGTTCGCTGGTTCAGGCGGGCGCGAAGCCTGGAAAGGACTACACGCTG
>CAIMMA010000605.1 GCA_903842475.1 uncultured bacterium | reverse complement strand
TGACCGCAATGATCACAGCCCAGCGCGCCTTTGAAATCAACTCCAAAGTCATCACGACCTCGGACGAAATGATGCAAACCGTCACCAACATAGCCTAATCCCTTGAAACCCTGGTCGATCCTTTTTTCCCTGATGGCATGGTTGACGTTCGCACCGGACGCCCTTGCCCAGATTTCGGTAAATTTCCAGGCCAATGCCAGCGTTGCCGAAGCCAGGATCGTGCTCGCCGATATTGCGGTGATCAAACCCGCCGGCAGCGCCGCCGACACCATCGGCAAGCTCCCGGTGGCCGCCGCCCCCGCACCGGGAAAAACCAAACAACTCTCGACCGTCTCGGTTATCTCCTCGCTCCGTAACCGGCCCGAGGTCGCCGAGGTCGATTGGCAGGGCAGCCCGACCATCACGGTCGAACGCAAAGGCAATCATATCAGCCAGGAACAGATCCAGCAAATCGTCGCTGCGTATCTCCAGGAAAACAGTGCCAAACTCAAATCGGAAGTCCAGTTCACCGCAACCCGGACCCCGGAGCAGCTGATTCTTCCCACCGGTCAATTGCGCTGGAAGGTCACCCCCTCCAACCCGGATATCCTGGGGAGCTCAAGCTTTTCAATCTTTTTCACCGTCGACGGTAAGCCGGCCGGCAACTGCGTGGTCCGGGGCAAACTGGATTCCTTTGCCGAGATCCTCACCGCGGCCAGGACCTTGCACAAAGGCGACGTCATCAAGGAAGAGCACCTGGCCCTGAAGCGACAGAGCCTGGCGGGCCTGGAAGATCCCTTCATCCACCCGGAGCAGATCGTCGACATGCAGCTCGCGCGAACCGTTAACGCCGGCAAACCGCTCACCCTGAAAGATATTATTGCCCCTGCGCTTATTAAAAACGGGGAAATGGTCAAGATCTATGCCCGCAAAGGGTCCCTGGAACTCTCCACCGGCGGGATTGCTCAAGCCGATGGCCGCCTGGGTGAAACCATTAAGGTAAAAAACATCAGTTCCAGCAAACTGGTCCACTGCCGGGTCGATGGCCCGGGAATCGTTTCCGTGAATTTTTAATTATGCGACCATCGACACCCACCCTATTCTCTCGTTTTTTACCCCATGGGATATTTGTGAAACGCAACACCCTGCTCCTCCTCCTGGTGCTGACCGCCGCCCTGCTGCCTGGCTGCAGCAACAAACAGCCGGAGGTGGTCCCCAACACCGAACCCCTGGAAGAACCGGTGGCAGCCGATCTGAAACCGCAATCGCCCGGCACGCTGTGGAAAGGGGATGAAGGCAACTGGCTGGCCGACGTCAAAGCCCGCCGGGTTGGCGACATTGTCACGGTCATCATTCTCGAAAAGGCGAGCGCTTCCAAACAGGCCACCACCGACACCGATCGTTCTTCGAGCATTTCCGCCGGCATTACCAATCTTTTCGGACTGGAGAAGACCATCGCCGATAAAACCAACATCACCCCGTCATCGATGATCGAAGCGGAGACCAGTAATAAATTTTCAGGCGGCGGCAAAACCACCCGGGCGGAAAACCTGGTGGCCACCCTGACCACCCAGGTGACGGAAGTCTATCCCAACGGCAACCTGAAAATCCGGGGCGGCAAATCGGTGACCGTAAACAATGAAAACCAGATCATTTACCTGACCGGCATTGTCCGATGGTTTGATGTCACCGCCGATAACACCGTGGACTCCGCCAATATACTTAACGCCCAGATCTCCTACACTGGCAAGGGCTCGGTTTCCGACAATCAGAAACCCGGTTGGCTGCTGCGTATTTTTGACAACGTCTGGCCGTTCTGAACCTTGGCCTGAGCATTGAAATTATGAGACTTCGATTACGCTCCACCAGCCTTATCATGTTCGCATCCCTCCTGCTGCTTTGCTCGCAGGCGCAGGCGACCCGCATCAAGGATATCGCCGACATTGAAGGGGTGCGCGAAAACCAATTGATGGGGTACGGATTGGTGATCGGCCTGAACGGCACCGGTGACGACATCAAAAAATCGGTATTCACCAAGCAGGCCCTGATCAATATGGTCAAACGTTTTGGCATGGCCTTAACCCCGGCGGTTTTCACCCAGTTGAAGACCAAAAATGCGGCCACCGTCATGGTGACCTCCCAACTGCCGGCCTTTGCCCGCCCGGGATCGGCCATTGACATCCAGGTTTCCTCCATCGGCGACGCGACCAGCCTCTCCGGGGGGACCCTGCTGATGACGCCCCTGAAGGGACCCGACGGCAGCACCTACGCCGTGGCACAGGGACCGCTGGCGGTCGGCGGCATTGCCTTTGGCGGCAAGGCGGCCAAGGTCCAGAAAAATTTCCCGACCTCCGGCCGGGTCACCGGCGGGGCGATTGTCGAACGAGCCGTTGATTATGCCCTGCCGACCGGCGGGGAATTGCTATTTCAGTTGCGCCAGACCGATTTCACCACCAGCTCACGGATGACCGAGGCCATCAACAGTCATTTCGGCGGCGGCACAGCCAAGGCCATGGATTCGCGTTCGGTCAAGGTGCAGAAGCCTGCGAATTACCAGGGCGACCTGGTGGCTTTCATCTCCGACCTCGAGAGTATCGAAATCGATCCGGACCGATCGGCGCGTATTGTGGTGAACGAACGTACCGGCACCATTGTCATGGGACAGGATGTCCGGATTTCCACGGTGGCGGTCTCGCACGGCAACCTCAATCTGGTCATCACCGAATCCACCGAGATTTCCCAGCCTAACCCGCTGGCCGCCGGCACCACCGTTGCCACCACCAAAACCACCATCGACGCCATTGAAGACAAAGGCAATCTGGTGGTAATGCCCATGGGGGTCAATATCGGTGAGATTGCCAGGGCGCTGAACGCCATTGGCGCCACCCCCCGCGACCTTATCGCGATCTTTCAAGCGATTAAGGCTGCCGGGGCCTTGCAGGGCGAACTCGTCATTTTATAATCCGGAAGGAGCGAGCCCATTGTTCGACTTTCAACCGATGCCGTTGCGCTGGCCTGTGCTTGTCGTCATAAAATATTGATCCTTATTTTGGTGCGCCCATGAAAACCACTCTTGATGCCTCGCCCCAGTTGAACATTGCGCAACCGACCCTGCCGGATATGCAGCGCGCCGCCCGCGACAAAGCATCCCTGAAAAAATCCTGTCAGGGCTTTGAAGCAATTTTTGTCCAGTCGATGTTCAAAGCCATGCAAAAAACCGTTCCCGATGGGGGATTGATTAAAAAAGGAAACGCCACGGAAATATTTGAGGACATGCTCCATCAGGAAATCGCCAATGAAATTTCCCAAAAACAAAGCCTCGGTCTGGCCGACCAACTCTACCGTCAGATGGAGAAAAAAGGGGCTCCCACCAAATAATTTTTCTTTTTTGGTCTTTTTAAAAAAAATAACGCTTTTTTTTTAAAGTTTTTTTCTGCCGCAACCGATAAAGAGCTAACAGGAAGCAATCGTTCCTGTTCAAGACAGGCCAGGATGGCCTGCAAATGCTGCAGGGAGGCAGGGAAATGTTAAACAATATCAGCCATAGCCAGATTCGCCAAACGCTTTCGACGTATCAGAGCCAAAGCCTGGACACCACCACGGTTTCCAGCAGCAATGCTAACGGCACCCAGACCAGTGCATCGGATACGATCAGTCTGCGGAGCGAATCCACCCTGAACGTTACCTACTCCGGCAAGATGCAGATGAATGACGGAGACAAGGCAAAGTACGGGATGCTGCAGAATCTGGTAACCACCCTGCTCAAAGAACAAGGGATCGACACCAAGATAGCCATCGGCGACGGCGAAATCGACCTCGCGGCCATCACTCCCGAGGAAGCTCGGGATCTGGTAGGTGCTGATGGGTACTTTGGGGTGGAACAGACTTCCGACCGGATTTTCCAGTTTGCCACAGGAATAGCCGGAGGCGATCCCTCTCGCATCGAGGCAATCAAGGAAGGTATCGACAAGGGATTTGCCGAGGCCAAAGCGGCCTTCGGCGACTGGTTGCCGGATATCTCCTACGATACCTACGATGCGGTGATGAAAAAATTGGATGACTGGGTGGCTAATTCGAAGGCTGTTGCCTGACAATCACTCATGAGGTGAGCGAAATGACTGTGGAATTTTTTGGGGTAAGAGGCATGGGGCAGATAGGTGGTCTCAATAAAATCAGCCGGACGAACGAAGCGCAGAAGTCGGCAAAAACCGATGGCAAGGAAGGACCGTCCTTCTCGTCCGCTCTCCAGGGAGCAACCGCGGCGCAAGCTGCCGGCAAGACGGAAGATCCCGAACGCACCGCACGGGTTCAGGAACTGAAGGCCCAGGTCGCCAACGGCCAGTACCAGCCGGACCTGAACAAAGTCGCTTCCAAACTGCTGCAGTTCTTGGCGGAGGGTTGAGCCATGGACCGGGAAACCATTCGAGGATTACTGCTGCAATTGCGCGATACCATCCGCGACGAGCGTGAACATGCCAAGGCCCTCGACATGGAGGCCATGCTGGCCGATGTCAAACGCAAAGAAATACTGCTTCGCGCCCTGAACTCGGTCGAAAGTCTGCATCCCGACGATCAGCAGTTCGCCCGGGAAATCCGGCAGGAAAACCGGCGCAATGCCTTTCTCTTCCGGGCGACCCTCAACTGGATCCAGGACACCATGGAATTTTTTGGCCGCAAAACCGTCCCGGTCACCTACAGCCAGCGAGGGCTTTCGAAAAACAACACCATCAACGGTCGCCTGCTGTCCGGTACCATTTAAGCCAACACCTCTCCATTCGGGGTTTTTCTCGCCCTGTTGTTCTTCGCCCCGTCCCACCCTTTTTTGCCCCACCCCTTCTTCGCAGCTCCCCTTTTTTACCGTCAAGCCTAAACTCCTTCCTCGATTCTGCCGATAGTATCTTAAAGATAGTATTCTTCACTATGGAATAACGCTTCCGCACCATCAATACACCGCACAACAGCTCATACAGATTGCATTGCAATCAAGTATGAAGGGGATGCAACAGCAGCCATGACGAGTCTTCTCAACGCACTCAACTCCGGCAAGACCAGCCTGCTGACTAATCAAAAAGCCATCGAGATTGTCGGCAACAATATTGCCAACGTCAATACCGAAGGTTATTCCCGCCAACGCGCCGAAATGATTCAAATCCCGGCGGTTAATTTCGGGGATTTTTTTATCGGCCAAGGCGTGGCGGTTTCCGATGTCAGCCGCGACTACAGCGTGTTCATCAACCGGCAACTCCAGAGTAAATCCATTGAATACGGCGAAGAAACGGGGCGATCCGGAGCGTTGACCGAGATGGAACGGATTTTCAATGTCTCTGAAGATAACCTGGCCGCGCAAATCAACGATTTTTTTGACTCCTGGCAAGAGCTCACCGCCAATCCGAGCGGTCAAGTGGAACGGGATGTGGTGATGCAGCGGGGACAACTGTTGGGCGATGCCTTCCGCGGCATCACCGATGAACTCGACACCGTGACTCAGAACATGAATACCGAAATTATTGCCGAGGTTGAAACCCTTAACGAAAAGATTTCGGAAATCGCCAAACTCAATGACCGTATCTACCTGGTCGAAATCTCCGGCCAGACCGCCAACTCCGCCCGCGACCAGCGCGACCTCATCATCGAAGATCTCTCGGAGACCCTTGGCGTCCAGACCTACACCGACAATCGCGGCATGCTCAACGTGCAGTTACCCGGTGGCAAACCGCTGGTTCAGGGCAATCAGGCCATGACCATCAAAACTGTGATCACCGGGACCGATGTTAATCTGCAACTGGAAGCCGCCGGCAACACCCTGGACATCACCCTTGACGATCTCGGCGGCAAATTCCATGGCATGTTCGCAATGCGCGATGTCTTCATCGGCGACCTGCGGACCAAACTCGACACCCTGGCGATCGACTTGACCGACTCGGTCAACAGTGTTCATCGTGGAGGGTATGCCC
>CAIMMA010000604.1 GCA_903842475.1 uncultured bacterium | reverse complement strand
CTTTGCCCAATTTTGTGTCTCGAGCCATGGTCTCGAAAATTTCGATGTGCACAGAGGTAAAAGTATCTTCTTTGAGCAGGCGTTCGTTGATCAGAATCGAGTCCTCAAAGTTGTAGCCACGCCAAGGCATAAAGGCGATGATTACATTCTTACCGAGCGCAAGCTCGCCAGCTTCGGTGGACGGTCCATCCGCTAAAATCGTTCCCTTGGTAACCCGCTTTCCAGGATACACTAACGCATTTTGGTTAAAGCACGTATTTTGGTTCGACTTTTTGTATTTAGACAGGCGATAAACACCAATTCCGGTATCAAAGCCATCCACACCGGGTTGGTCATACCGCACGACAATCCGATTGGCGTCTGACTCTTCAACGACACCATCGCCACCCGCCAACAAACAGGCACCTGAATCCCGCGCCACATATTTTTCCACACCAGTACCGACAAGCGGAGAACTGGTTTTGAGGAGTGGAACCGCTTGGCGCTGCATGTTGGAGCCCATCAAGGCCCGGTTAGCATCGTCGTTTTCAAGAAAAGGAATCAACGAGGCTGCAATTGAAACCATCTGGTTGGGCGCAATATCCATCATAGTAATGTCATCGGCAGGGACCATGGACACCTCGCTTTCGTGACGCGCAATCAGATAATCATCTACTAGGCGGTTATCGTCCAATGCTACTCTGGCTGGAGCAATAACATGATCCTCTTCCTGCAGGGCAGAAAGGTATTTATGCTCATGGGAGACGATCCGCTCCTTCACATATCGGTAGGGCGTTTCGATGAATCCATATGGGTTGACCTTCGCATACGTTGCCAAGCTGACAATAAGTCCAATGTTCGGCCCTTCCGGTGTCTCGACCGGACAAATGCGTCCGTAATGTGTGGGGTGAACGTCACGAACTTCAAACCCGGCCCGTTCACGGGAAAGACCACCAGGTCCGAGAGCGGACAGGCGCCTTTTATGCGTAACCTCGGAAAGGGGGTTAGTTTGATCCATGAATTGGGACAATTGGCTCGTGCCAAAAAATTCTTTGATGGCCGAAGTAACGGGCTTAGGATTCACCAGATCATGGGGCATCAAGGTTTCAATTTCTTGAAGCGTCATCCGTTCTTTGATCGCTCTTTCCATGCGGACCAAGCCCATACGGAACTGATTTTCACAAAGTTCACCAACAGTGCGTACTCTTCTATTGCCTAGATGGTCGATATCGTCACCATCTTTCAATTCATCTTTGATCCGAACCAGATGCTTGACACTCTTAACAATATCTTCCTTTGTTAAGGTGCGGACCTCGATAGGTGTGTTCACCCCTAATTTGGTGTTAATTTTATAGCGCCCTACCTCAGACAGGTCATAAGTGGAGGCATTAAAAAAGAGGTTGTCAAAAAAAGATTTGGCTACTTCAGGAGTCGGAGGGCTGGAGGGACGTAGCCGCCGGTAAATTTCCACCAAGGATTCTTCGGTATCTTTGATCTTATCGAGTAACAGCGTTTTCCTGAAAGATTCACTAAAATTAACGCCGTCAATAAAAAGCAGAGAAAACGTATTGATCCCGGCATCAGCAAGAGCCTGCAGATTTACGGACGTAACGGTCTCGTTACAGTGAACCAAGATTTCGCCACTCTGTTCATTGACGATATCGTTTGCATAAAAACGTCCTTGAAGTTCATCAATGCCTATACTCAGCGAAGAAACCCCTAGACTCTCAATCTTTTTTGCCAGTGTCTTGGTGACTTTCTTACCCTTCTTGGCAACCACAGCTCCATCGGCTGGATTAATTATATCGGTGTTCAGTCGCTGATTAGCAAAAGTGACCGCATTGAAGGCGATTGTATAATCTTTCCCATCAAAACAAATGGTATCCGCATGATAAAACTCATTTAGCAGTTCGGCTTCGTTATATCCAAGCGCCTTAAGCAGTACGCTCACTGGCAGTTTTCGGCGACGGTCAATCCGCACATAGAGGATATCTTTGATGTCAAACTCAAAATCAAGCCAAGAACCACGGACAGGGATAATACGTGCTGAGTAAAGTCTTTTACCGGATGCATGAGATTTACCATGGTCATGGGTGTAAAAAAGACCTGGGGATCTCTGCAATTGATTGACGATAACGCGCTCTGTCCCGTTGACAACAAAGACCCCATCTTGAGTCATTAATGGTAAAGCCCCAAGAAAAACTTCTTGCTCCTTGATGTCACGAACAGATTGAACCCCTGTTTCCTCGTCGACATCGAAGGTAATCAGCCGAACGGTGATTTTGAGCGGTGCTTCATAGGTCATGCCCCGTTCTATACATTCAGCAACAGTGTATTTCGGCTCTCCAAAGGAATAACGTACAAAATCAAGAGAACACAGTCCGTTGAAATCGGTAATGGGAAATATACTTTGAAATATGGCTTGCAATCCATGGTCTTTGCGTAGCTCAGGCG
>CAIMMA010000603.1 GCA_903842475.1 uncultured bacterium | reverse complement strand
GACACAGTCGCCCTTGGCAACGAACAAGGCCGCAATACATCCGGCGCGCGGCGAGTTGAATTCATAGGTCGCTTTGTGTCCCTCCAGTTCTGCCAGGATCTGGCCCTCTGCGACTGTTTCTCCCACCGAGACCAACAGTTCAACGACCTGGATTTCTTCATCTGCGGGATTATGTCCTGGAACAACAAGCACATCCTCCCGTTCCTCCCCGTGGTTCGGCCAGGAGATGTCTAACTCCAGGAGATCCGCCGCAGCCTCCAGTATGGATCGGACCGAAGGCAGCAGCGCCAGCTGATTGGCATTGTTCGCCGGCAGAAGCACATCCGGACGAGCGACGCGGCGGCAACGGACCTCGGGGGCAGAGGTCGCGACCCGGGCAATGATCTCGGCCCCGAACCCTCCGGTGAGCGTGTCTTCGTGGACAACCACGAGTTTTCCGGTTCGTTGCGCGGAAGCCAGCACCGCTGACCGGTCCCAGGGAGCGATGGTGCGCAGATCGAGCAGATCGCACTCCAGGCCCGCGGCTGCCAACAGGTCGGCTGCCGTTTCGCAGAGCGGGACCGTGTTGCCCCAGCCGACCAGGGTGAGATCCTGGCCTTGCCGCACCTGCCGTGCCTGTCCCGGCCGCACAAACAGCCCGGCAACCGCGGAGGGCGCAAAGTGTGAGGGCTGGTGCAGCAGGTTGTTGGGATAGAGTAAAACCGTCGGGGTGTTGCCGGCAAAGGCTGCATGCAACAGACCCGCCGCGTCCGGGGCGTTGGCGGGAATAAACACGTTCAACCCGGGGATATGGGCAAGAGCGCCTTCGGGAGACGAGGAATGAAACGGTCCCAGGCCGCGCCGGTACCCCCCGCAAGGGGCCAGGATAATCAACGGGCAACTGGTTTCACCGCCGCTGCGCCACCAGTAGGAAGCGGCATCGCAGACCAGCTGGCTCCACGCATGCGGCAAAAAGTCGGCAAACTGGATGAAGACCACCGGCTTTTCTCCAGCCAGGGCCCGGCCGATGGCGCCGCCGACCATTGTCGCCTCGGCCAGAGGCGCATTGGTAACCCGGCCCGGAAACCTCGAAGACAACCCCTTGGTCACTCCCAGGATATCTCCTTTGGGATCCTCGATATCCTGGCCATGGAGCGAGACCGAGGCGTCGTGCTGGAGGTGGTGGGCGAGCGTCGCGTTGAGGGCCTGGGCCATGGTTAATCCCTGCTCTGCAAAGGGGGCCTGCTCAGCCTGATCTCCATGCCCACCGTCGGCCGGGCAGGCTTCAAGGCAGGGTTCGGGGCTGGGCAGGCGCTTGGCCAGGGCCAGGGCCTGTGCTATTTCCTCCCGGACCGTCTGCTCAAGCCGGCACAGCTCCTGCTCGGCAGAGCCTGAATCAAGGAGAAATTGGCGCAGGTTGCGCACCGGATCCCTGGTGGTCCTCTCCTCCTCGAGTTCGTTGGGATCGCGATAGGTTTCCTGCCGGTCGGCGCTGGAGTGCTCGCCAAGACGGGAGCAGCGGAGAATAACAATCCCCGGTTTCCGGGCGGACCGCACCCGGGCAACGGCCTCAGCCAGCGCGCTGCCGCAGGCAACCGGATCGGCGCCGTCGACATACCGGATTGGAATGCCCCAGAATTCCTCCAGCAGCCTGCCACCCGGCAAGCTCCAAAAGGTTTTGCCGATTGTCGGCGACGAGATGGCCCATTGGTTGTCATAGATGAAAAACAAAACCGGGGCGGCTTCGCGGGAGGCTTCGGCAAAGGCCTCCAGAACCTGTCCCTGTTGGGTGGACCCGTCTCCCATCGAAGCCAGCACGATGGGGTTGGTGTTTTTATTTTTCAGCGCCAGGGCAGCGCCCACCGCCTGCAAGGGAGCCTGACCGAGCGGCCCGGAAATATTGAAGGTCCTTCGGGTGGAAGAAACCAGCAAGGGGTGCAGGTTCCGCCCTCCTGCGGCTGAAAATTTCAGCCCCATGGCGGAGGCCAGTATTTTTTCGGGAAGCCAGCCCTGCCTGAGCATCAGCGGCCGGTCCCGGTAATGGAGAAACAGCAGGTCCTCGCTGTGGAACGGGGGAAAGGCGGCAGCCGCTTCGCACCCCGCCGCGGAGACGCAAAAGTCGATCAAGCCCTGTTTGTGCAGCTCCGTTTCCTCCAGATCAAGGAAACGTGACCGGAGCATCAGGCGATAGGTCTCGAAAAGATTAATCATCCTTTGCTCTCGCTGAGGACGGTTTCGCGGTCGTTCCGAATAAAGGTCAGCAAGGATTTGGCCACCGCTCCATACAGCTTGATCCCCTCAAAATCAGGCTCCTTGCCCAGCACCTGCTGCATCATGACGCCGTCAGCGCCGAACCAGCGAGGTAAGACTCCGCCGAGGAAAAAACCTCGCTGCCGCATTCGTTCCACGGCAGCGCTGATGCAGGGCAAGTCTGCGGAAAGCACCACCTGGAGGCTGGTCACCTGCCGTTGCCGGGCCCGAGCCAGCAAATCGTCGAGAAAAAGATCCCAGTCCGCGCCGATGGCGCTGACCGCCACCCGCCACATCCCGGCGCCCTCAAACCATTTATCCTGCCGCTGCACCTCGCCCGCACTCGGCAGCGGCGCTGTGCCTGGCAGCAGGGTCCGGGGACGGAGCGGCTTGAGCAGGCCCTGGAGCAACTCGAAATACTGCTGGGGAAGATAGCCGATGCCGGTGGGATCGGATTGCTCGAAAAATTGCAGCAGACAGGCTACCCGCTCGGTCTCGGGGGCATGCTCCTTGAAAGCGCTTCCGTTCATCTGATCGAGCATCAAGGCGCAGTCGACAAGCCCTGATTTGGCACACCCCAGCTGGGTGAAATAGTGATGGCAGACCGCTTCCCCGAAAATTCCGTCACTGCCCGTAGCAGGCCGATTTTCCGGGCGCAGGTAGTGCTGCATCAGGGACCAGGCCAGATCGCCGCTCCCGCGACCGGGCACCACCAGCAGGTTGCCCGCTTCCCATAACCGGGGATTGGGAGTATTGGTGTACAGAGCGATATAGCCGACCGGCATGCCGTCAGCACCCCGGGCAAGGGCTGAATGCAGTCGTCCGGCCTCGATCTCCGCCAGGATACGATCGCCATGATAGACATATTCCATGGGGAAGCTGTCGCCATACAGCGAACGGAAAACCGATGGAACCGCCTCGGCATTGGAGGCATCAACGGGCCTGATGGTAAAGGGTGGATCAGACATTTTTTAAACGCTCCTGGGCGGTCTGCCCGCTTTCATTGATCTTCCCGTTGACCATGGGGACCATCGCCGGCAACACCCGTTGCTGCGTAATCGGTCCGTGGCAGATCCGGGCCCCGCAGGCATCGGCCACGGCATTGGCGATGGCCGGCAAGGGGCCGTTCATCGCCACCTCGCCGATACCTTTCAT
>CAIMMA010000602.1 GCA_903842475.1 uncultured bacterium | reverse complement strand
GGTTCGACGCAGAAAAAACAACTCCACCAGCTTGGCCAATCGCAACATCCCCATTAAAAGTGGTTTCCCCAATTTCTATTGCGTCATCGGGCGCCAAATTCGCGAATAGGCGGCTAATGGCAGCATTGTCGAGCGAATAGGAATTAAGACCAGGAATGGGGGATTCATTTAGCCAGATCGAGCCGGTATTAGAAGGTCCTGTAGCGGTAGGTATTGGAGTTGGAGCAAGAACAATCTTAACGGCAAAAATGTCACTCTGTAAGTCGACGCTAGTTTGCGATCTTATCGCGACTGATGCCAGCCTAGTGGCTATAGAATTCTGCTGACCGACTGGTGCCCCTGCCGCGATGGCAAACGTTCCGGCACTATCACCTAAACCAATTCCTGATTGAAGGGTTAGTGTCGCCCCTGCACCGTTGATTGGCGCATTGATTTCCAGATTACCACCCGTTCCCCCCGTCGAGTTGCCCGCCGCAATAACAGAGCCAGCAAATCCATTGATTGAATCAGCTGTTAAACTCGTGCCTAAGGTGATGGTTGCATTGATCGTAACATCGCCTGCTGTGGAATCACTGCTGTTCGCAGACCCTCCTGTGATAACAACACGCCCAGCTGCTCCGCTTGTCGTGACCGGCTGATTTACAGTAACATTACCACCGGTTGCTCCTCCATCAGCCGCGAGCCCCCACCCTGCTTGTAGGGTGATTGCACCATTTAATGATTTGATTGGAGCAGAAACTGTAATACTACCACCAGTCCCCCCAGTAACTGTTGTCACTCCTGCGGTTGTGACACTCCGTCCTGGATCATTACCCGCGATCATTGTTAGATTGCCCTCGACTTCAATAGCACAATCTTCACGTATAATTATACTTCCGGCCCCCGCCCCTCCAACTACGCCTGCACCCGTAACTGGCACCCCTGCCGCACTGTAGCTTTCGCTTGCGCCACCAGCTAACAGAGTAAGATTGCCAATTGTGCTCCTTTCAGGATTGATAAGGGGGTCAAAAATGAGGCTTCTAGCAACGATTATATCGCCTTTTTGATCGGAAGGGCCTGTGGCAGTGTTGACTTGAATCGTTACACTTTGACCATTATCTAGGGCTTGCAAAATGGTGTTCGCATTGGCCTGTGACTGTGCGCCAAGAGACCCTGTAGGTGGTTGATAACGAAACGGATCCAAAACCGTACCTGTCCCTGTCACATCTATGTTGGATGAGGTTGTTGTAATATAAAGCTCAGTCGGATCAAGTAGCCAGAGCCCCGCCTTACCAAAAAAGGAAAAGGTGTCGACTGCCCCCCAAGCTTGAAGATTGTCATAGCTTGAGGTTTCAACAAATCCCCCATCCCCACCAAGTAAACCTGCCCGGGCGAATATTTGCCCATAAAATCCCGTGTACTCATCCGACCAGAGGATCACCTTCCCCCCGTCCCCATTCCCCGTGGCATTTGCCCGGATGACTGAATCCGAGGTCATGACTACCGCCTTGGCGTTCGGAACCTCCGGGTTTTTCCCTAAATAGTCTCCGCCCACTAGAACAGTCCCACCGGCAGTTTTTCCGGAAGCATCCACCTCCGCCTTGAACAATCCCACGCGTTCACCCGTCAGTTGGATCTTTCCGCCTTTCCCCTCGTCGGACTTTGCCTCCATTTTCCCACCCGCGTAGATGGTGTCAGATGCCGAAACCTTGATTTCCCCACCCTTCTCAGATCCTGAAGCTGTCATGATGGAACCCGGATCTGTGGTGATATTTTTGGCCGAGGCCAATATCCTGCCACCCACGGTCTCCCCTTGGATGTTCTTTTGGATCGCCGCCACCACACCCGTGTTAAGGATATCACCCTCCCCACCTGTCAATGTCACCGTCCCATCAGCATTGGGAACCACGCCCGTAGCCCGAATCACTCCGGAGTTTTTGATGGCTAAGGAAAGATAGTTCCCAGTCGATTCCAGCTCGGCGTTAGCCGCCTCGATGACCCCGGCATTCACAACATCCGCTATCCCATTATCGGTTTTCTGCACGACCGCATCATTCGCCACATCGATGAGCCGAACTTTGTAATTATTGGGACCAATCGAGTGCAGGCACACCTCGGTTCCACTTATCATCCCAACCGTTCCATCGGATGCCATGATCTGGCCGTCGTTAGAAACCTGCCGGGCTACCAAGAAAACATCGCCTTGCTTGGCCTCAATTCGGCCCTGATTGACGATCGAAGCACCTGAACTTCCGGTAAAATTGAGGTCGCCGCCTCCCATAAATTCTTTGTCGCCTACATCGTGCGTACTCGCCACGAAACCGGCTGTATCGACTAACCCACCTGGACCGATAAATATTCCCGCTGGATTAATCAGGTAGACCTGCCCATTGGCCTGTAAGGTCCCGTAAATCGCGCTGGGATTATTGGCGGTAATTACCCGATTTAGAACAGCGGAAGAAGAGTTCGGCTGAACAAACTTTGTGATCTCACCCGCACCAATGGAGAAAGAGCTCCAATTAATCACCGCACGGTCCGTGCCCTGCGTAATTGTTAAGGCTCCACCTACCCTTTCAAAGCCCGCCGCCCCCGCTACCACTGCCTCCCCCGCTGGGTTCGCCTGAACAACACTTGTCCAAAGCAACGCCAAACCTCCAGAAAGACGAAGCCCGATCCCTAGAACAGATAGTAACGTTTTCCAGAGACGATAGGTTCGGCATCTCAGAAAATAAAAACTCCCCCAGCGAAACGGTCTACATATCAAGCGGAGCATCGTATAGATAGCCACGACTCAAACTTGCAGAGCGTAGTACGCTGTCAACTACCGCCTTTCTTTTTGGTCTTTTTATTCACCGTAAATTCAAATGGATTGGGAGTATTTGAAAAACTAGGAAAACCTCTTACTTCGTTTTACCCGATCCGATTTCGCCAAAGCAAGAGTGATAAAGCGGGCTAATGCTTGAGGGACTGTCTCCATTTGCTTCTTCCGACGCTGGATGGCCTTCAATAAAGCTGGGTCATAACTAGCCTCGATCCACACCCTGTCGTTCTTTGCCTTAGGATCTAAATTACCCGCCACCGACTAGCTATAT
>CAIMMA010000601.1 GCA_903842475.1 uncultured bacterium | reverse complement strand
CCGGACTGCTAACGAAAAAACGACAGGGCACCTGGATCATCTACAGCCATGCCGATGGCTCTGATTCCGTCTATGCAGGCACCATGCTGACCATTTTGAAAGAGTGGTTGAATGAAGATGCGGAGTTGCAACGAATGATCGCGGCCCTGCCCGCGGCCGGCTGTCGCCGTGTGAACACAATCAAAAAATGAGGCCGCAATGGAACCACTTCAGTCATCAGGATGCAGTTGCCCGAAACCCGCAGTCGACCAAGAGGGCGTACCGAGGAATACCCCGTGGGGTATGATCATCGTTCTCAGCCTACTGAGTTTTGGACTCTGGCTGGTTGTTTATAAACAGCTGGAACCCGTTGCATCCTATTTGACCTATTCCGTATTGAAGATTGATAAAGGAAGCCATCTTGGCGACGCCGTTCATTTTTTTCTCTACGACACGCCCAAAGTCATGATGCTGCTCACCTTGATCGTGTTTATTGTCGGCATTATCCGCTCGTTTTTCACCCAGGAAAACACCCGTAAACACCTGGCAGGCAAGCGGGAAACCGCCGGCAACGTGATGGCCGCCCTGCTGGGCATCGTCACTCCGTTTTGTTCCTGCTCGGCGGTACCGCTTTTTATTGGGTTTGTGCAGGCCGGCGTACCGCTGGGGGTTACTTTTTCTTTTCTGGTAGCAGCCCCGATGGTCAACGAGATTGCCCTGGTGCTGCTGTATGGACTGCTCGGCTGGCAGGTGGCGGCCATATACCTCGGGACCGGCCTGTTGATCGCCATGGTTTCCGGCTGGATCATCGGTCGGCTGAAGCTTGAGTCCTGGATTGAGGATTGGGTGCAGGAACTGCGAGCCGGCGAGGCGGTCGTCATTGAGGAACAACTCGGCTGGCATGATCGGCTAGATAAGGGCAAGGAGGCTGTCCGGGATATCGTTGGCAAGGTCTGGCTGTATGTTGTCGCCGGTATTGCCGTTGGCGCATTGATTCATGGCTATGTCCCGGAATCGTTCATGGCTGCGATCATGGGCAAAGATGCCTGGTGGTCGGTCCCGGCAGCGGTGGTGGTTGGCATTCCCATGTACTCCAATGCCGCCGGCATCGTGCCGGTCGTCGAGGCCTTGCTTGGCAAAGGTGCGGCCTTAGGGACCGTTTTGGCATTCATGATGAGCGTCATTGCGCTCTCTCTTCCGGAGATGATTATTCTTCGTAAGGTGCTTAAACCCAAGTTGATTGCGGTTTTTGTTTTTGTAGTGGGCTGCGGTATTGTTTTTACCGGATATCTGTTCAATATCATTGTCTGAATTTAAACCTGGAGAAGAAAATGGAAATCAAGGTGTGTGGACCAGGATGTGCCTCCTGCGAAAAAACCCAGAAGGTCGTTGAGGCGGCTGTAGCAGCGAAGGGAGTTGATGCCACGGTTATCAAGATAAAAGATTTTCAGGAAATCGCCAAACTCGGCGTTTTCTCGACCCCTGCGGTTGTCGTCGACGGTCAGGTCAAGTGTGTTGGCCGGGTGCCGAAGCAGAGTGAAGTGGAAGACTGGATCGGCTGATTCTTCATGGCGATACGTGAGAGAGTAAAGCGATCAAGGAGGGCGTTATGAGTGTGCTTGAAAAAGATAGAATTCGACAAGCGGTTCGAGAGGTGTATGGCCGTGCGGCAGAGACAGGCTGTTGCGGTTCGAGCTGTTGCAGTGGTCCGGCACCCAATCTGTCGCATACGATGGGATACACCACTGAAGAGATGGCCGCCGTTCCGGATGGAGCCAATTTAGGGCTGGGATGCGGCAATCCTCAGGCGATTGCTGCGCTGAAAACGGGTGAAATAGTCCTCGATCTCGGCAGCGGGGCCGGATTTGATTCTTTTCTCGCAGCCCGTCAGGTTGGCGAGAGCGGTAAAGTCATCGGGGTGGACATGACTCCGGAAATGCTTTCCAAGGCCCCGAGCAACGCGGCAAACAACGGCTATCATAATGTCGAATTCCGCCTGGGTGAAATTGAAAATCTGCCGGTGGCCGATAACTCCGTCGATGTTATCCTGTCCAACTGCGTCATCAATTTATCGCCTGATAAATCACGGGTCTTTGTTGAAGCATTTCGCGTTCTGAAGCCTGGCGGCAGACTCGCCATCTCCGATATTGTCGCCACTGCCGAACTGCCCAAACATATCAGGCACGACATCGCCCTTCATGCCGGGTGCGTTGCCGGGGCGTCTCAAATCTCCGAGCTGGAGTCCATGTTGCGGGCCGCAGGTTTTGAACACATCCAAATCTCGCCCAAGGAAGAGAGCAAAGCGCTCATCCGTACGTGGACCCCGGAGGCCGCTGTTGCCGATTACATCGTCTCAGCCACCATTGAGGCTGTCAAACCCGCACGCTGAACAATCACCTTAAGGCATATTGCTGCCTCTGTGGCGACGACCAGGCAATATGAACCGATTCACTGTTCATTGATTTTTTTTTGTTTTTCCATTATGGCAATGCAGTATCCAGACAAGATCTATGTCGAACTGACAACCCGATGCAACCTGCGTTGTCCCATGTGTCTTAAATTCGCCAAGGGGAGTTGCATTGACGAAGGCGACATGCCGTTTGCACTGTTTAAAAAGCTGGCACCTTCCCTGGTTCACACCCGTTTTTTAGTCCTCAACGGGATTGGCGAACCATTACTGCACCCAGACCTGGAAGAGATCATCACCATCGCCCGTACTGCCATGCCGCCTGATGGACGAATTGGTTTTCAAAGTAACGGGCTTCTTTTGCACCAGAAGCGCTCATTGCAATTGATTGCGGCCGGGCTCAACACCATCTGTTTGTCTCTGGACAATTTGAATGCGCGAGACGCCGATAAACCGAGCCAAGAGGGGCACCAGCTCTTTTCGGTCGAAAAGGCAATTGCGAACCTCTCGGAGGCGAGAAAAACCGCGAATCGAGAGGTGAGGATAGGCATTGAGGTAGTGCTGCAAAAAGAGACGCTCCTTCAATTGCCAGAACTTGTTGAATGGGCACATAGGCATGATGTCGATTACATCATCGCCAGCCATCTTTTTTCATACGATGGCTCAATGACCAAACAGAGCCTGTTCAATCCCAATAGTTATGAGGCCACCCAACTCTTTGCCAAATGGAACGCTGAAGCCGTTGCTCAGGGGGTCAATCTGGCTGCGCTCCCTTCCGCACAGCTTAAATTCTCCAAGAGTCCGGCGGATACCCTTGTCCTACACATTGGCGCGGCGATGCACAAAGAAGCCAGGGAGAAGGATATTACCTTAAACTTTCCGACTCTGGTGGCGCAGAGTAGTCGTGATATGGGAGCAATCGAGGAGCAATTTCGCCGGGCCAGGGCGCTTGCAGCTGACCGAGGGATTGAGCTTTTCCTGCCGCCGCT
>CAIMMA010000600.1 GCA_903842475.1 uncultured bacterium | reverse complement strand
GCCCCGTCGGCGAGCAATTCGCAACCCTGGAAACTGATCATCGTCGATGACCCGAACCTGAAAAACCAGGTAGCCAACGCAACCTTCAGCACACTGATTTCGTTTAACAAATTTGTGCCGCAGGCGCCGGTCCTGGCGGTACTGGTGATCGAGAAACCCAAAATGATCACCCAGATCGGCGGACGATTGAAAGATCGGGAATTTTCTTTGATCGATATCGGTATTGCCGCCGAACATTTCTGCCTGCAGGCCGCCGAGTTGGGGTTGGGCACCTGCATGCTCGGCTGGTTTGACGAGGCCGCGATCAAGCGATTGCTGCAGATTCCGGCAGACAAACGAATCGGCCTGGTGATTGCCCTGGGATATGCCAAGGGCGACGATCCCCTACGGACCAAAAAGAGAAAAAGTACGGCGGAAATCTGCAGTTTTAATAGCTACCGATGAAGGCGGGTGCGGAAGAACAACGAGCATTCCGTCAAAGGACACGGTCATCCGGTCCTCGGCGGAATGTTTGCCGGCAAGGGCTCAAAAGGAGCAAGAGTTAATATTCGGGGCGATGCAGCTCAAATTTTTTCATGCGATACCCCATCTGCCGCTGGGTCAACCCCAGTTCGCGGGCCGCCCGGGACTGGACCCAGCCATTACGGTTCAAGGCTGATTCGACCTGTTCCCGCTCCAGGTCGCGCAGGGATTTACGGGAACAATCGAACCCGGGGGCAATAATCTGCGGCGTCAGCACCGGCTCCAGCACCGGCGGCATCCACCCGACGCCCGGCCTGGTCATGTACTCGGGGAGATCCTCGACCCGCAACACCTCCCCAACCGTCAAAATCACCAGCCGCTCCACCAGGTTCTGCAGTTCCCGCACATTGCCCGGCCAATCGTAACCCGTCAAAAAATCAAGAAATTCCCGCGACATCCGCAGGGTTTTTTCATTACGTTTATTACTCACCCGTAAAAAATGATCGAGCAGCAGCGGGATATCGTCGCGGCGTTTGCGCAGCGGCGGCAGACTGAGCGGCACCACATTGAGCCGGTAATACAGATCGTTGCGGAAACTGCCCTGGGCAACCGCCTGCTCGAGATTGACATTGGTGGCGGCGATGATCCGCACATCGACACTCTGGGTGCGGGAAGCACCGAGCCGCTCAAACTGCTTCTCCTGGAGCACCCGCAGGAGTTTGGCCTGGAGCAGCAGCGGCAACTCGCCCATCTCATCGAGGAAGATGGTGCCGCCGTCGGCCTGCTCAAACCGACCGATCCGCATCACCGAGGCACCGGTGAAGGCCCCCTTCTCGTGTCCGAACAGCTCGCTTTCCAGCAGGTTCTCGGGCAGGGCCGCGCAGTTGACCTTAATGAAGGGATTGTTCTTACGGCCGCTGGCATCATGGACCGCCCGGGCGACCAGCTCCTTGCCGGTGCCTGATTCACCCAGCAGCAGAACCGTGGCGTTGGAGGGAGCAACCCGCTCGATGCTCCAATAGACCTCCTGCATCGCTTTGGACTGACCGATGATCTGATGACGATGATAGCGGCCGTGGAGTTTTTCCTTGAGACTGAGGTTTTCCTGGACCAAGAGCTCCCGATCCTGCCGGATGGCCCGATGGAGATTGAGAAACTGGGCGATCAGAGCGGCCAGCACGGTGAGAAAGCGGACATCCTCTTCAAACGAAACCTCCGAGCCGAACAACCGGTCGACGCTGAGCACCCCGACCGTCTTGCTAGCAAGATCAACCGGCACGCCGATAAAAGAAATCGTCTCCTTGATAATCTTGGCCCGCGACCCGGTGCGATTGAGAAACAGCGGTTCGCTGTGCACATCCGGCACCACAAAGGGGGAGGCAGTGGAAAAGACCTGGCCGTAAATCCCCTCGTCGAGCCCGTAAATGCCGCGCTGCTCCTCCTCGACGCTCAGGCCGTAGGAGGCACGGATGACCAGATGACGGCCGCTATCGTCCAGCAGCGCCAGGGTGGCCCGCTCCATCCGCAGGGTGTCGTGCAGCACCTTGAGGATCGAGGACAGAGCGGTGTCCAGATGGACCGCCGACCCAATCAGCTTGACGATGCTGTACAGGGCCTGCACCTCAAGCGCTGCGGTCAGGGCTATTGTTGAAGTTCCAGCTGGCACCATGTTAATTCCTCTCTTTCCAGACGTCGTCTCGCACCATAATTTCATACACGCTTCACCCTGTATTTGCACAAATCGTTCCAACCGGAAAGAAGTGTGCAAACCCGGTTAACCAATAGAATATTCCTGATATTTATGGGCACTTACGTAACCACGCAGCAGTTAATCGACTTTTTAACCGACGGGCGAACCCATTCAAAATTGTAAATATAAGATTTCGAATAACACAAATAGGTAACAACAGGAGAAGCGATCCCACCCCGGGGCTCCCTGGTATGCCAGGAGCTGAAGCGCTCATCCGAGCGCAGGCGAGCTGCGGCAACCGATCGAACCGAAGCCCTTTGTACAAAAAAAAAACGCGATTTCCATCAGTTTCGGAAATCGCGCTGTCGGTGCCTGGACCATACCACCCATGACGGCTCAAGGTTCAACCCGCGAGCACACTCCGCTCAAGCTCACGGGAGAGCCGCAGCATCTGCTCCAGCTCCTTCACGGTCGGCTCGATAATCCGGGTGTTTTCCAGGTCGCAGATTTCCTGATACCTATCCAGGGCGCGCAACCGCTCCCCCAGGCCCACAATTTTTTCAGGCAACCAGAGCTCCATAGCCTCCACCAGATCATACATGGTGTGATTAAAAGGTAAACGGCCGACCTCCATCAACGCGCCCATCACCAGTTTCTCGATGGCCATCGCAAAGATATTGTAGAGAATAATTGGGGTGAAGGCTGCTTTTTTTCTGGTAAAGGCGGCATCGGCCAGGTTGAGATACTGCTGACCTTCGAGCCGGTATTGCTCCCAATTGTCAATGGCTGGGGTGCGGATATCGGCAAATCCCACCAGCGGTGGGCCTGCAAAAGGATTGGCCATGGTGGCTCCGTTGTCAAAGATTGCAATAAAGTGCGGGACGGCCGGACCAAAACGGTGCGGCCTAGCCCTGTTGCCGCAGACAGACCAACGCGGTCATTCGCCAACCGATCCGCTCATAAAAACTCAACGCCGAAAAATT
>CAIMMA010000599.1 GCA_903842475.1 uncultured bacterium | reverse complement strand
GGGCCGGGGTGACGGCATGAAAACCTATTTTCTCGCCGTGATCGGCGGCCAGTTGTTCGGGTTGGCCAAAGAAAGCGTGGCCGGTGTCGGGGTCCGCAACCACAGCAAGGTGCCGCCGATGGAGGAAAACAGTCAGCAATTCCTGCCGCTTCCCGACGGCAACCAGGCCGCGATTCTTGACCTGCAATCATCTATGGCAGGCGGGGAAACGTTTCGGGCTCCGCAAAGCCATTATCTTATTGTCAACCATCAGGGACAATATCTGGCCTTGGTCATGACCGGTAAAGGCAGGCTGGTCATGGTCGATGATACCGGGGTGCAGGCCCTGCCCCCGGCGTTTTCCGGTCCGTCAAGGACGATAATCGCCGGAGTGCTGGTTAATTGTAACGATCTGATTTTGCAGATCGATTTAGATGGATTGATAAATATGCCCGCTAGGGCGGCCAGCCGGGAGAAGCGATGTACACCCCAGGCGTTGCAATCAGAGATCAGGAGCGTGTGGCCGTGAAGCGTGTCGAACGGTCAACGGCAATTCGTGCTTATTTATTACCGTTGCCCCTTGCCGATGCCGCTTGCGCGGTTTTTTGCCTGTTCAGTCACCATCAGGTGGTTGAAGTCCTGGGGAGGCGGGCGGTGCAACGGATACCGTTGAGCCCCGCGTATCTCCACGGCGTGATCAGGTATGCCGACCAGTTGCTGCCGGTGATTCATCTCGACGGGTTATGTAACCGGAGCATGGTCGGGCATCCTGAGGGGTACCGGCAACTGGTCGTGGTCCGCACCGGGGCGAATGACCCTGTGAGCGGCATCCCCCTGAAAGCGGCCATTGCGGTCAATGCTCGGGTGCAGATGACGACCTTGTCGAGCCAGGTGCTGGCGATGGAGTCGGCCGAGCAGGAGGCCCCGGCATCGCTGCGGGCAACGGGCCTGCTCCGCGGCTATGTTTTGCAGCCATCCGGCGGAATCGCGGTGATCGATCTGAGTCGGGTGGTGCTGGGGACGTTTGCCGATGTTGTCCCCGCGGACTGAACGCCGAGAGCTCATGCAGGAAACAGCGCAATCAACGGTGGAGCAGTCCGTTCTGGATAACCGGATTCGGGTGGTCACCAAAAAAATGGCGGGCGTGCGCTCTATTTCCCTGGGATTTCTGATGGCGGCCGGGCCGATGGATGAGCTGGCAGAGGCGAGCGGGGTAGCGCACCTGACCGAGCATTTGTTGTTCAACGGCACCTATCGGCGGGATGCCGACGAAATTGCCCGGATGATGGACTCCACCGGTGGCCAGGTGAGCGGTTTTACTACCAGGGACTATACCTGTTTCACCACGACGGTGCTGGATGATTATCGGACCTACCTCATCGATCTCATGGGCGATATCCTCTTGAATTCGCAGTTTTGCGAACAGGCGGTGCAACAGGAAAAAGAAACGATTATCCGCGAGTTAAGTGTCCAGGCCGACCGCCCGGATGTTTGTGCCCACGAAGGGCTGAAGGCGCATATCTGGAGCGGACATCCCCTGGGGAGACCGATCGGCGGCTCGATTGCATCGGTGTCCGGGCTGCGGCAGCCGGACGTGATCGATTTCTTCACCCGGCAATATCAGCCGCGGCGGCTGATTATCGCCGCCGCCGGCAACGTCAATCACCAGGATCTGGCCGACAATGTCGCCGATGCGTTCTGGATGATGCCCGATGACGGCGGGGTCGATGCATCCCATCCCCAACCTGCTTTCCATGGCGGGGTGCAGGTAGCCTGCAGGGACGTTTCCCATGTGTATTTTTCCATTGGACTGCGAGCTGCCCCCTATGCCGCCCGGCAGCGATATTTGATCCACCTGTTCACCGTTATTCTGGGCGGCGGGATGAGCAGCCGTCTGTTCAGGAAACTCAGGCAGGAACTGGGGCTGGTGTATGAAATTCAAGCTGAATATCAGGCTTATCGCGATGACGGGGTGATCGTCATAGAAGGTTCCACCACTCCCGAATTGCTCCAGCCGGTGCTTTCGCAAATCTTGCTGGAGATCAAGGGGATCGCCTTGCAAATGCTGCCGGTGACGGCGGAAGAACTGTGGATCGCCAAAATGCAGCTCAAGGGACAGCATATTATCGCCCAGGAAAATTCCCATACCTGTATGAGCAGCCTGGCGACCCAGGCCTTCTATTTCAACCGTTTTATCGATTCGGAGGAAATACTCACCCAGATCGAGAAGGTTGATCTGGCCTTGATGAACAACCTTTCAACCCATGTTCTCACCGGTGGTTTGACCGATTCGGCGCTCAGTCTGGTTGGTCCAAGCTGTGATCCGGTTTGCAATACGACGGCTCTGGAAAAAATGCTTCGAGAGTTTCAGTAGTCCCATAAAGACCAAAGGATGGAGGAGGAAAACCATGGCACTGGACAATATCATTAAAAAAAATTGGATAGAGATTCAGAAGAAAAACTCGGTTCCGGTCAATGCGATCGGCATCAAGATTAATCCGAAGGATGAGAAGACCATGAAAATATGGAAGGAAGAAGGCATCGATACCTTTGTGAAAAAATAAGGTATCCGGGCTTTCGTAAGAAACCTTCCGCCCGGCGGTTTGCAAGCTTGCCTCTGCAGGTCAATAATCGCCTCCCCTTACTATGAGCTGCAAGATCCTCGCTGCGCATGCAGGCGCTTGTCGTTTGCCGTTTGCATGCCATTGTGAGGATCGACCCATAATCAATATCGACCTTTAAAACACGTTGGGTAAGGAGTCCAGGAAAGAGAATGGAAGAACAGAGCAAACAAACAGGCGGGTTTGGCAACCCTTTCAGAGCCTTGACCGATACGCTGAACATTCGTGGTAAACTGATGCTGGCGTTTATGGTCATGATTGTCCTGACCCTTGCCGTTATCGTCATCGCCACCATTTCACAGCGATTTGCCAGGAAAACCATCGATGAGCTGGTGCAGGTGCATGGTAAAATCGCCCGGTTAAGTCTTGATACCGAAAAGACGGTAAAGGTCATGAACGGGTATGAGAAGGATTTCTTGCTCAATTACGGCAAAATCGGGGCTAAGGAGGCGAAAAATCTCTACCTGAACCCCTTCATCGCCGCCGGCGGCGAT
>CAIMMA010000598.1 GCA_903842475.1 uncultured bacterium | reverse complement strand
TGGTGAAATAGTCTTTGAAATTCATGCGGCATGCCTCCTGCAGAGATGCTTGGATTGTTTACGGTTAAGCCATAAGGTAATCAGGGAACCCGCCGGCACAATAGGGAATTCCCGATCAAAGCAGGTCCGACCCTCGACAGAATTTCCGACGAGGGTTGGCGGGAGGAAGCGCAGCACGACTCTGCTTGCGTTGTCCGCTGCACTCAACTATTATAAACGCAAACAAATTTCCCTTGTTGCTCATCATCGCGCAGGAGTTTCCCATGGCCGACAGCCTCTACATCGCCAACCTCGAAAAAGACAGCGGAAAACTGGTCGTCACCCTCGGCGTCATGGAATTATTGTCCCGGCGGATCGACCATATTGGATTTTTCCGACCGATTACTCCCGGGGACGGCACCAACGATAATGACACCAATCTGATCAAGCAGCGCTACAACATTAATCTTACCTACGAGGAGATGGCGGGCATCAGCCACGACGAGGCGCGGGCCCTGATCGCAGCCGGCGAGGAACGTCGTCTGTTCCGTGAGATTGTCCGTAGATTCAGCGAAGTCAGGAAAAAATGCGATTTCCTGCTTTGTGAAGGCCCGACCATTATTAACATGTCCGAAGCCTTTGACTACGATATCAGCATTCGTATCGCCCGCGAGTTGGGAACCCCGACGCTGCATGTTGCCAACGGCCGAAACTGTGACGCCGCTGAAATCCTTGAAAACATCAGGGTTGCCGAAAAAATTTATGAACAGTACCAGTGTCCGCTCCTGGCCATCTTTGTCAACCGCATCGATCCCGACCTGCTGACCAGGGCCGAGGAAGAAATCCGCCGCATCTCCAGGGGAAAGCCCTATCGCATAGATTTTCTTCCCGAAATGGAAGGCTTCAGCATGCCGACCATGGAGGAGATCATCCAATCGCTGGGGGCACGACATTTCAGCGGGCCGCGGAAAGGGCTGCAACGCGATGTCCATGCCATAAAGGTGGCGGCGATGAGCCCGGCCAACTTCATTGATTTCCTCGAAGAGGATGACCTGATCATCACCCCCGGCGATCGGCCCGATATCATCTTCGCCACCCTGGGGTCGATTGCCTCCCGCAACTACCCTTCGCCGGTCGGCATGCTGCTCTCCGGCGGCCTCGAGCCCAGCCCTTCCATGGTCAAACTACTGAACGGAATCGACGACCTCGCCCTACCGATCTACATCGTGCCCAGCGACACCTACCGAACCGCCATGCGCGCCGGGGAAATCAAGGGCGCGCTGCGGCCGCATAACGAACAGAAAATTGCGAGGGCCCTGGGGGTTTTCGAAAGCCATGTCGACACCAGCGGCCTGGAACAGCTGGTGATCGAGACGGTCTCCACCACCATGTCGCCGTTGATGTTCGAATATTCGCTCTTCCAGCGGGCCAGGAACGAGCGCAAGCACATCGTCCTGCCCGAAGGCGAGGAAGAACGCATCCTCCAGGCCGCGGAAATCCTCCGTAACCGGGATGTGGTCGACCTCACCCTGCTCGGCGAGGAAAAAATCATCCGCAACCGGGCCGCTGCCCTGGGCCTGAAGCTGCAGGATGTAGCCATCGTCGATCCCAAGACCTCGCCCCTGCGCGACGAGTTCATCGAGACCCTCCATCAGTTGCGCAGACACAAAGGCTTCACCCTCGACTATGCCCGCGACGCCATCAACGATGTCAGTTATTTCGGCACCATGATGGTGCATACCAACCGTGCCGACGGCATGGTCTCCGGTGCGGTCCATACCACCCAGCATACCATCCGCCCGGCCTTTCAGATCATCCGTACCCGGCCCGAAGTCCTGGTGGTTTCCAGTGTTTTTTTCATGTGCCTGGACACCCGCGTGCTGGTCTATGGCGACTGCGCCGTCAATCCCAACCCCAACAGCGAGGAGCTGGCCGAGATCGCCATCCGCTCGGCGGAAACCGCGGCCATGTTCCACATTGAACCGATTGTGGCCATGCTCTCCTATTCGAGCGGTGACTCCGGTCAAGGCGAGGACGTCGAGCGGGTCCGCCAGGCTGTGCTCCTGGCCCGCAAACGACGCCCCGACCTGAAGATCGATGGGCCGATCCAGTACGATGCTGCCATCGACATTGCCGTGGCCAACGAAAAAATGCCGGAGAGCGAAGTTGCCGGCCGGGCCACCGTCTTCATCTTCCCCGACCTCAACACCGGCAACAACACCTACAAGGCGGTGCAGCGCAGTTCAGGCGCGGTGGCCATTGGCCCGATTTTGCAGGGACTCAACAAACCAGTCAACGATCTCAGTCGCGGCTGCCTGGTGCCGGATATCGTCAACACCGTGGCCATTACCGCCATCCAGGCCCAGGCTGTGCAGAAGTAGCATACCTGGCTTTACGCCCTGCCGCCTTCCTGGCAAGGCGCATCACCAAGGAAGTTTAAAAAGAAGCATCAAGAGGAGCGGGGGGAGCCTTTCCCTCTTTTTCAATAACCGGGAGACAGGAATATGACGGAAGAAAACCGAGAAATGGAAGAATTACTGGAAGAAATCGGCAAAGTGCTGGCAGCGGCCGAAAGCAACGACCTGGATGCGATCTTCGACCATCGGGCCGCCATCGTCTCGATGTACGCCCAGGCCATGGTGGAATTTCATTTTGAGGAAAACCAGCTGGACTGGCTCAACGAGATCCTCGAGGCCGTGGAGACCGATAATATCGCCGCCTGCCGGAGGCTTCTGGAACAGGAATCCGATAACGACATGATCTTCCTGGCTTCGCAATTCGCGGGGATCATGGCCGGTTTTTTTCACCACGACGAGTGCTTGACGGTGCTCCAGGCCATCGGCCTCCGAGCCCTGCTCAGGGACATCCAACAGGCGGAAGCCGACGAATAAACGGAAACGTCAAGACGCTCCGGCGTACCGCACCGATCCGGGCTGGCGTTGCGTCTCCCGCGTCCGCCCAACCCCATGCCGCTTATCGTTGCATATAAGCGGCATGGACCATGTACCCCCTCTCAGACCTTGAAACGGTTGACCATGGCGTTCAATTCCCCGGCCAGCCTGGACAGATTGGTGGCACTCTCGTCCACTTGAGTGCTGTTGCCGGACATTTTCATGGCCGCATCCTTGACCTCGCTGATGTCCTGGGCTATCTGCGCGGAGACCTCCGACCCCTGGGAGACATTCTCGTTGACTTCACTGATGCCCATGGAGGCCTGGCTGATATTGCTGGCGATTTCCCTGGTCGCTGCGGATTGTTCTTCCACGGCCCCGGCGATCACCCCGACGATCTGATTGACCTCGTTCACCACCTTGGTGATGGCGGTGATTTCCGCCACGGTTCCCCGGGTCGAATGCTGGATGCCCTCAACCCGTTGTTTGATTTCGCTGGTGGCGGTGGC